>CALLQJ010000189.1 GCA_938014865.1 uncultured Fastidiosipila sp. | reverse complement strand
AGCCTCCAGCCCCACATGATCCACACCGGTAAACGCCACCGCAATCATCTTCAGCTGATCGAGCTGCCGGATGAGCGCATCAGGCAAGGGATGATTCGCAATCATCAAAATCTCCTGCCCCCGGGCCCTCTTCAGAAGTTCTTCTTCATCCTTCGCCGGCGTCTCATAGGCCGTAAAATGATGCCCCATCGCCTCAAGTTTTCCGGCAAAGTCCTCAAGATACGCCGCATCAATTTCCAAGGATTCCAATAAAGTAATATTCATCACTGCCTCCGCTTCCCGCATTCCGTTACACGTCTAAAAAAAGGGACGAGCCCCTCCGTTTATTGTGAGCCCGTCCGCCGACACGCGTCAAGATAAAAAGCTTTCGTGCTCCCGAAATTTATTCCAGCGCAGCATCAATCGCCACATGCCCGCCGGACCAGACTTTCTTATTCGTCCAATCCTCGGAAGGATCCGTCCAGAAGGCAGTCTCCGGCCCGAGCCCCAAAGGCAAAAAGGCCGTCTCACAGAGGTAAAGACTTCCGATATTGATATAGCCTTCCGCCAGCTCCGGCTGCTCCCCGTAAATCCCCGGCCGCAGGAAACCGGCATCATCAAAGATCTCTTCCTCCGCTTCCAGCACACGCCGGATCACCGCCGTCAAGGCGGTACGCACCTGTCCCGGCGAAAGCCCTTCCGGCAGGAAGTCCTGCAGCGCGGCCTGCCCTAAAAGCTGAAAATTCCCGAAGCGATAGGCCAAAGACCTTCCCAGCACCGGATAAGACGCATCCGGCGCAATCATCCGCTCCAAAATCGCCGCATAACGCGAGGCCCTGCGCCGGACCTCCGGCAGAAGCGCGGCATAGCGTTCATCCTCTTCTTGCATCACCTGCAGCAAGTCCACATACATCGGATGAATCACGAAACTATTGTAATAATCAAAATGAAAATCCGCCCCGTCCCCGTAGACGCCATCCCCAAGGTACCAGTCCTCAAAGCACGAAACGGCGTGATCCATCCGCTGCTTTTCATAATCATTATCGCCCATCCTGAAAAGAGCCGCTTCAACAATTGCCGAGAAAAAGAGCCAATTTGTAGGATACGGCTTGATCGGACGCGAGAGCCGCAGGGCCGCCTTCAAATTCTCCTGAAGCTCCGGCTCCAAGGTTTCATAAAGCTGCTTCGGCGCCCGGATCACGGCATGGGCCAAAAACCCGCAGTCCACCAAAGGCTGCTCTCCCCGGCCGAAATTCATATAATCCGCCGACTCAGGATCCGTCGCATGCCAAAGCGCGGCCCGGACCTTTTCCCGCCACTTCGCTTGCCGTACTGCTTCCTCGCCGCTCAGCCCTTCCAGCTCCAGCCACGGCGCCATCCCGCAAAGCGTCCTGGCAAAGGCCTCCAGCAAAACAAAGTCCTTTCGCTCTTCATGAAAATCCAAAGGAATCGTCGCCTTTAAACGATCCTCCGCCAAATTCCAAATCACAGGTTTAGCAATCTTCAGCATCTGCTCCAGCCAATACGCTCTCGTTTCCGTCATAAAACACTCCTTATCCGCCGCAAGCCGCCGGTCGAAACACATTATACTTACTTATTATAAAATACTTCCCGATTTATAAAACAAGCCCCGGTAAAAAGCGCAGCCCCTCGCCTCCCAGAGGAAGATGATAAACTGTAAGCATAGAAAACATGCCGTATCAGGCCGCAAAACGAAACGAAGGATGATCAGATGAATTACAAAAAGCTCAGCAAAACCATGGCCTACGCCCTCCGCCACGCCCCGGAAAAATTCGGCCTCACACTTGCCGAAGACGGCTCCGTCCCCCTAAAAGATTTAATCGCTTCCTTGCGCCGGAAAAGATTCCCGAATCTCCAAAAATCCGACATCGAAGCCATGATCAAACAGTCCGACAAGAAACGCTTCGCCATAGAAGGCGAACGGATCCGGGCCACCTACGGCCACAGTGTCCAAAAGAAAATCATAAAAGAAGCCCGTAAACCGCCCCAAAGCCTCTACCACGGCACCTCCCGCCGAGCCCTCCCCAAAATCCAAAAAGAAGGCCTCCGCCCGATGGGCCGGCAATATGTCCACCTCTCCTCCGATCTTGAAACCGCCGAAAAAGTCGGCCGGCGCCACGACCCTCATCCCGTTCTCCTCGAAGTTTCCGCCGCCCGCGCACACGCCGACGGCATCCGCTTCTATCCCGCCGCAGACGGCACCTGGAACTCCGATCCGCTGCCGCCCGCTTACCTGAAATTCATCGCCCGAAAATAAAAAACCGAGCCCTTGCCTCTGACCAGGCTGCATGAGACAAAAGCCCGATCTCCTCTTAAAGCGTTTGAGAAATGTTTGGCATGCCGATTGTCCGAGGACAAACAGCTTCTCAACGCGGCAGGTCTCATGCAGCCAAAACCCGCCGCCCTGAGCTCTCAGCGGACGTGCCCCGCCCGCCTTTTTTCAAAATGATAAATCCTTAACCCCTCATTCAAAATATTAATCGCCGCATTAATATCCCGATCATGCAGCGCCGCACAAGCCGGGCAGCGCCACGTTCTGATCCGAGGATCCTTCAGGCGCCCGTCCGTATACGCACACGAAGAACAACGCTGAGACGACGGAAAATAACGATTAATCATAATAAAAGCCCGCCCACAGCGCTGAGACTTATACTGCAGCATCTTTCGGAACGCCGTCCACGAGGCATCGGCAATCGCCTTCGCCTGCGTCCCCTCCTGCATCATCTCCCGAACCGCCAGATTTTCCACACAAATCACATCATACCGCTGAACCATCTCACTTGACAGCTTATGCAGCCAGTCCCTCCGCTGATTCGCAATCTTCTCATGCTGCCTCGCCAAATCCCGTTCCGCCCTCTCATAAGCCCGGCTCCCCCGCTCCTTCCCCGCCAACACCCTCTGAAAGCTTTTCACCTTCTCTTCCGATTTCAAAAACCACGCCGGATGCTCAAACTTCTCCCCATCCGACGTCACAATAATGTCCGAAAGCCCGAGGTCTATGCCGACCGCCCGCCCCGTTTTCGGCAGCGGCTCAAAATCACGGCGTACAGAATTCAGCGCAATAAAATACTTTCCCGAAGGCACCTGTGACACAGTCACCGAAAGAAAACGCCCCTCCGGAAAGCGACTCACCCGGCATCTCATCTTAGAAAAGCCCGGCAGCCAAACATGTTTTGCCGTAAAAGCAATATTATCCCTCCGGTTTTTGATCTTAAACGACTTATAACGATCCCCCTCCGACTTAAAACGCGGGTAAGAAGGCTCCTGTCCCGATTTCTTCAGCCGCAGATACGTTTTAAAATTCCGCAGCATCAGCTCCGCCGCCGAATCCAAAACCGACTCCTCAATCTCTTCCAAAAAAGGATCGTCCGAGATCAAGTCAAAAAGAAAAGCCCTCAAACGGGCAAGTGACAATAAGCATTTTCGCCTCTCAAACTCCTCAATCTGCAACGCAAGCAAAGCATTATAGACCAAACGATGCGCAGCAAAATACGCCTCTATCCGCTCCCGCTGCCCCCCGTTAGGGTACAGCCTAAACTTATAGCCAAAGAACATCACCCTCACCTCCCTCAGATCTGTAAAAATCATAAAAGAAAAACATCCCCAAGGAAATGAACAATCCGGGCTAAAGACGAAATGGCTTTTACATTTTACATTGGAATTTTTCGACCCGGATTCTCCATTTTTATTAAAAATAGAGTTTAAACTTGGGAACAGCGTAAGTTGGGGGAACTATTCAAAATTAATATGGGTCAATCACCAAAAGGAAATACTTACTCAAAAGTTAGTGGTAAATATATTTTGGTGCAAGGTAATTCAGATATTAAAAATGGTTGGGTATATCCTCGAATATGGACAACACAAAAAACAAAAATAGCTCGAGCCGGCGATTTAATCATGAGTGTCAGGGCACCTGCAGGAACAATAGCTAAAACAAAGTATGATGTTGTTTTAGGTAGAGGAGTAGCATCTATTGAGGGTAATGAATTCCTATTTCAGTATCTATTTTATCTGGATCAACACAGGTACTGGGAAAAATATTCAACTGGCTCTACTTTTGATTCATTGAATTATGATGCTATCTATTCGGCCAGTGTTTATATGACAAGCTCTAAAGAACAAAACCTTATGGGTGATTTTTTACTGAAAATTGATAACCTTATCACCCTTCATCAGCGTAAGTTAGAAAAGCTCAAAAATATTAAATCAGCTTTTCTTACCGCTATGTTTCCCGCAGAAGGTCAGCGTAAGCCTGCTTTAAGATTTGCTGGTTTTGCTGATGATTGGGAACAGCGTAAGTTGGGGGAGATAGCCGATTTTTCAAAAGGACAAGGATAT
>CALLQJ010000188.1 GCA_938014865.1 uncultured Fastidiosipila sp. | reverse complement strand
GCTACGGTGCCGGTCGAAACCAGTTTGCCGTCGACCTCTTTTTTAACTTTTACAGATGTGATGTAATCCTTAAGCGCCTGATCGCCCGATCGCGTATCGGAAAGCGTATTTACCTGCGCAAGCGGCGCTGGCCCTTCAGAACGTGCCGGCGTCTCCTCCGCACGCCGTACATCCTCTGCCGGCGCACGGTTTTCGGACTCATCTCTTCCTGATGCCATTTCATTCTCATCTTCAATCACCGCCTCCGTTGCGTTTTCTGCCGTCAAATCACTTTCTGCTTCGGCAGCATCCGCAGCTTCAGCAGCTTCTGTGCTTTCATTCAGTTCCGCTTCGGCTCTTTTCTCCGGCTCTGCTGCTCTTTCCGTCTCGTACGGGTCAGCAGGATCTTCCGAATCCTCCCGCTCCTCCTGAGACGTGCTGAGCGCTTCCGTGAGCATCGTTTCCGGAAGATCAGCCGCATCGGCTTCTGCTGTAACGGCTTCTGCCGTCCCGGCGGGCAGCCGCCCGTCCGTTTCGGCCGGAAGTTCTTTAGATGCCTGAAGCAGCGGCAGGCTCATACCGAGCAAAAACAGCGGTACCAGCGCAAATGCCGACAGCTTCACCTTTGCTTGTTTTCTGCTTCCGATCTTTTTAAGATACTTCTTCACTAACTCCTGCATTAAATCGCCCCTTTTGATCTCTTAGTGAAATCAATACGTGTAGATTTACTTCCGGCCGCGAAGTCAAAAGACCGCTCCGAAAGCTCTGCGAATTCTTTTATTAAATTTCTCAAACTTTTATTTATGTGTGAAAATGCACGACCGAACAAAATTAAAGCACGTTCGATACAAGATACAGACAACGGATAGATTGCCGCTGACGTATTATCTGCCCCCCTGATTTCCATACGCAGTACTAAATATACAGCTGTTTTCGGAATCAGACTAGTCAAAACTTGTGCTTCTTCGGCTTTTTTCGCTCTTTTTCCTCGCATTTTTAGCTTTTTACCTCTTTTTGCTGAATACTGCCCAAATAATTCAGCTTTTTTCGGTCAATATCGGTAAATTTTTCGCGAAATCGTTTTCGCATTTAAGCTGAATTTTTCCGACTCCTATCAAAAATAATCAAATATTCCTAAATACATGTTTTATTGCTTGTAAGATTTTTTGTACTTTTCAGAAAGTGCTCTCTTTGCAAACGATAGGCAAACACGGCGCTTTTCATAGCTTTTCTTTTTTCATTTAAAAATACCGAAATCGTTTTCGTAATTTAGTATAACGTCTTGTATTTCATTTTGCAATACGTCATCTTACATAAATGTATGCATTCTTTTTTGTACTTTATTTATAAGAAAACGGAAAAGCGCGCCTAAAAATTTAGCTTTTCTGGCCGAAGACGGGATCAGCCGGGCTTTTGTTTCTGCTTAGACTTCATGCTGCAGCGTGTCCGCGGGCCCGGCCGCCTTGTATCGGCGGATCTGATAAAGCAGAAGGATGCCCCCGGTCAAAGCAGAACTTGCATCGGAGATCGGCTCGGCCAGATAAACGCCGAAAAAACCGAGTTTAGATGAAAGT
The DNA here is from genome assembly GCA_938014865.1 of uncultured Fastidiosipila sp. Classification (GTDB taxonomy): domain Bacteria; phylum Bacillota; class Clostridia; order Saccharofermentanales; family Fastidiosipilaceae; genus JAAYZH01. The sequence goes on along the minus strand of CALLQJ010000188.1, from coordinate 3,675 downwards.
ATAAAACACAGGGGAATGAGCAGGATAATTTTGCGCAGCGAAGCCAGGAAGACCGCATATTTCGGTTTATTGCAGCCCACAAAGAAAATCTGTGCGCTCATCTGCAGGCCGAAGATCGTCATGCCGGCCATGAATACCGGCAGATAGCGCTCGACAATTTCCAGCAGTCCCGGGTCGCCGTTCTTGCCGACAAAAATACCGGCCGCAAACTGCGGGAAAAGCACGGAAAACAGTGAGCCGATGAGGGCGTAGGAGAACAGCAGAATAAAAGAAATGCGCATCACCTTAAAGACCCGCTCCTTCTTCCCGGCGCCGTAGTTATAGCTTAAAAGCGGCTGAACCCCCATTTGATAGCCCATAAGCGGCGTAAAAATCAGCTGGATCATGCTCTGCATGATTACCATGGCCGAAACATGCAGTTCACCGCCGTAGAAGCCGAGCAGGCGGTTGAAGACGGTGATCACGGCCGATTCGGACGCCATCATCGTAAAACCCGATACCCCCAGTGCGAGGCATTTCTTCAAATGCTGCGGGTGGATTTTAATATTTTTAAGCTTGAGGCTGCTTTTCTCCGATCGCAGAAATAAAATCGTGGACAAAAAGCTCAGGGCCTGCGAGATGACCGTGGCGGCTGCCGCGCCCCTGACCCCCATGTTCAGAAGAAAAATAAAAATCGGATCCAGAATAATATTGCTGACCGCTCCGATTAAAACGGTGCGCATAGCAATCATTGCTTCACCCTGGGCACTGATAAAACTGTTCAGCGATAAAGTGCCGAGCACAAAGACCGTGCCGAGCAGGTAAATCTGCATATAATCATGCGCATATATAAAGTTATTTTCCTGAGCTCCGAAAAAATATAAGAGAGGGTCCAAAAAGATAAAGCCGGCCGCCGTCAGGAGAATGCTGAGCAGGAGAACAAAGCCCGCGATCGTCGTGAGATAGCGTTCGGCTTCGTCATAGCGCTCTTTGCCCATCGCTATGGAGGCTAAGGGGGCGCCGCCCGAGCTGGCGAAGGCTGAAAAAGCGGAAATCAGCAAAATCACCGGCAAGGCAATGCCCAGCCCGCCCAAAGCCAGCGATCCGACATCCTCTATACGGCCGATATAGATACGATCCACAATGTTATAGAGCACATTGATCACCTGAGCAATGATTCCCGGCAGAGCCAGTTCACGGATTAAACGGCCGACAGGCTCTCTTCCCAAACGTGTTGCAGTCTTTGCTTTTGCCATAGTAAACCCCCGCTCGCAGTAATAGGACGTATAGTACTATACTCCATCCGGCGGGGGCTTGTCTTTAAAACACAGCGTATTCCGCTGAGCGGCTTCAGCGAATGCTGAAGGCGGCTATGCTGCAGGGCGGCAGCGTAAAGCGCAGCCCCTTCTCATCCGCGCTGAACGCGCTAAACGCCCGGGGGGTGACCTTTTCGGGATCGGAAAAGTCATTAAATGCATCAAAGTCCGCCGTGAGCAGGCGTGCCGTGATCTCTTTGCCGCTGAAGTCGCCTTTGCAGACTAGCTCCGCTTCTTCCCCGGCTGAAATATTGACCGGGGTCATATGAACCGTTCCGTCTTTTTCCGAAGCGGAAATATAAAGCTGCGGCAGGCTCTCGCCGTCTGCTGTTTCGATCGTAGGGGATTCAATGTAAGCTTCGATCAGCCGGGCATCCTGGTGTTCTTTGAAAAGATCAAAGACATGATAAGTCGGCGTCAGCAGCATTTTTTCCTCATCGGTCAAAATGACCGCCTGCAGCACATTGACGGTCTGGGCGATATTGGCCATTCTGACCCGGTCAGCATGCCGGTTGAAGATGATAAGGTTCAAGGCGGCAACCATCGCATCCCGCATGGTGTTCTGCTGGTAAAGAAAACCGGGATTCGTGCCTTCTTCCACCTCATACCAGGTCCCCCATTCATCCACGATCAGGGCCGTTTTCTTCTCCGGATCGTAACGGTCCATGATCCGGCTGTGATTTTCAATGAGTTCGTCCATATATAAGGTTCTTTTTAAGGTTTTATAATAGCTCGCTTCATCAAAACCGGTCGCACGCCCCTTCTTTTCCCAGCTCTCGCCGGCAATCGTGTAATAATGCAGAGTGACAGCGTCGGTGAAGCGCCCGGCGACTGCCATGACTTTTTCGGTCCAGTCATAATCGTCTCCGTTCGGACCGCAGGCAATTTTAAAAATCTTATTCTCGCCGTAATCGCGGACATAGGTCGCAAAGCGCCGGTAAACGTCTGCATAATATTCAGGCCGCATATTGCCCCCGCAGCCCCAGTTTTCATTGCCGATGCCGAAATACTTCAGCTTCCAGGGCGCTTCCCTGCCGTTTCGGGCCCGAAGCTCCGCCATCGGGGATACCCCGTCAAAGGTCATATACTCGACCCACTCGCTCATCTCCTGCACGCTGCCGCTGCCGACATTGCCGTTTACATAAGGCTCGCAGCCTAAAAGATCACAAAGGTCCATAAACTCATGGGTGCCGAAAGAATTGTCTTCGACCACGCCGCCCCAATGGACATTGATGAGCTTCTTGCGCTCTGAAACGGGGCCGATGCCGTCCGTCCAGTGGTAATTATCGGCAAAACAGCCGCCCGGCCAGCGCAGCACGGGCACCCTAATCTTGCGCAGGGCTTCTAAGACATCTTTGCGTATGCCTCGGATATTCGGGATCTCGGAATCTTTGCCGACAAAGAGACCGCCGTAAATACAGCGGCCGAGATGTTCGGAAAAATGGCCGTAGATGTTGCGGTTGATTTTGCTTTTTTTCTTTTTCGGATTAAGAATAACTTGCATGATGATACCTCCTGCCGGTCTTTTCTTAAGTATAGGAAGCCGTGCAGCTGTAAACAATAGCGGAAACACGCCGAAAATTAGCAAATCCTGCTAAACTTTAATTATGTTTACTTATCTTGCGTCTGCTTATAAAAGTACGTACAGCCGGGGACTGGAAATTAAACGGCCCGAAGGGGCCCCGCATTACGTCTTTGTGTATTTTCATAGCCCGACGCTCTTCTTCCCGGCCGAAGGGCGGCTGCCGCAAAGCAATTCTTATATCCTGCTTGAACCGGGCGTTTCGCATCATTACCGTTCTGCGGGTTCTTTGCATATTGACGACTGGCTGCACTTTACGGCCGATGCGGCCGGCACGGCCTTTCTTAAAAGCCTGCCGCTCCCTCTGAACCGTCTGACGCCCTGTCCGCAGTATGAAGCGCTGAAACCTCTGCTGCGCCGGCTGGCGGGCGATCTGCCCTGCGCGGAAGCATTCAAGGGCGCGCTTCAAGATGCGCTGATCAGCACAGTGCTGAGCCTTCTGAGTGCTCCGCAGCCCCCGGGAGAGGATACGTGCCGAAGCCGGCAGCATTATGAACGCTTCTGTGCCCTGCGCGAAGCGATTTACCGCATGCCGGAGAAAAAATACACCGTCGCCGCATTAGCGGAGGCGGCAGGACTCAGTGCGTCGCGCTTTGCGCACCTTTATAAAGAATTCTTTGCCGCGACTCCGGGCGAAGACATTGCTGCGGCCCGGCTGAAGCGGGCCCGCTACCTTCTATGCAACAGCAGCCTGACGGTTTCTGAAATCGCCGAAACGGCGGGCTACGGGGATTCGGTTCAGATGATCCGCCATTTTAATAAGTATTTAAAGATGAGTCCCGGACAATACCGCCGGAA
>CALLQJ010000187.1 GCA_938014865.1 uncultured Fastidiosipila sp. | reverse complement strand
AATACATCTTTTACATAAGCATTATCATAAAATTCTTTAATTTTTGTAGAGTTGATGATTTCATAATTTTTATCGATCGTTATAAACCCTTTATCAAAAGCCGCATCATGCAGACTATTCAGACATATGCCGTTTCTAGGGTTTAAACGCTCTTGCGCGTTCGCGGCCCACGGAATAATATGACTTGCAATCAGAAGTTCTTCTATCGGCAGACCTGTGATCGCACACTTTCCATTATAGGCAGTCAAAACAGCTTTTCGAAAAAAGTTCTGATTGATGCGTTTTTTGACGAGACGTTCTCGTTCTTCCCCCAGATAAGACGGCCTTGTTTCAATTTCAGGATACTTTTCTTCTAAAGTATTGCCTTCTAATCCGGCTATAATTTCTTCTGCTTCGAAGATAAACGCTTCTTTATCTTCCAGAAAATCCTTCCAAATTATTTCTTCCATTTTACCGTGATTTTTTAGCCCTGATATTCCCTTCTCTCTTAGCGATGAATCTAAGCTTCCAAGGTTTCCTAATTTCATGGCCATGGCAGAGGGTGTTCTCCCGAGCAAATTAGCGTAGTAAATGACTTTTTTGTTATCTTTGGCTGCTTTTTTAAATGGTATGAGGCAATAAAGATACATCGCCACCATGGTTTCTTCTTTCGTCCATTTCTCTCCTGTTCTCATGTGCCACCCCTAACTATAATTTAAATAGAGGATTCGAAGTCCTAAAGTCATCATATTCTTACTATTACTAATATAACAAGGAGAACCAGGACAAAAAAGGCAATGCTCCAAAAGATCATCTTTCACTGCCTGTCGTTTCTTTATTAAGTCAGAAAAGAAATACGGTTTTTCTTGAGGCATAAGCGTATGAGTCAGGTCTTGACCATCCCAGATATCTTCTTTATTGAGTCCAAAATACAAGGCAAGCAAAAGTTCTGAGAGCTTGTAGCGGTATGCTATTGGATTGGCATAACCGAGCGGATCATCGTCTTCTAAACACTGTAATAGCGTTTTTGTATTAAGTGGACCTTTTAACTGTGTATGAAGTGTACAGTAGGCAAGCAGATCATCCATCCTCGAATCGATCAAACGGATGTTTTCTAAAAAGCATTTCCCATTAAAAAAGAGATAATAAAAGCGTGCTCCTAAGTAATAAAGCCTATGTAAAGAGGCTTCATGAAATTCCTTGCTCTTATCATCTACATAAGGCATCACTACTTCTGTTAAACCTTCAATAGCATAAACAAAAGAATGCTCCCGCTCCGAATTAAATAAAATGTATTCTTTCACAGTTCTTCCCCCCTTTTCCTCAGAGATTCTCTTTCGTACCGGTATAGGTAAATCCGCTTTTGATCATGTCAAAATGTCTGCCTGCGTCGCGTGCGATGAGCCGGCCGCAGGCGGGACAAAGGACGTCTCCTTCCGGCGTAATGACAGGCATATTCCAGATCCGCTTGATCCTTGCTTTATGGCAGCGCAAGACCTTCCCCTGACCGATTTTCCGGTAGCGGAAAAGCTTGGTATTGCAGGCGGCACATTTTATGGTCAGCATAAGGGCATCTCCTTTATCGTCAGAAGACAGAATATAGCAGAGGGCTTTTCTTCGGCTTCATGCCTCCGGGTAAGATTTCGCGCATAAAAGTTTACTTTTTCTGCTCCGGATGACACTATAGAGAAAGTGTTCTGCGCTCAGTATAATGGAGTGTATGTATTTTAGAAAATGTCAGGGGTTAGACTTTGGATAGAGAAATTACATTAGACAGCATAATGAAACGCCTCAAGCCTCTCGCTCAAAATGAAGCGGCTGAAAGGCTCGAAGCTTCCGGCGGCTTAAACCGCAAAATCACGGCGGTGGTCCGCGATTCAAGAAAAGTGAAAAAGGACAGTCTTTTTGTCGCCATCGAAGGCTTTAAGGCGGACGGGCACGACTACCTGGGGATGGCGAAAGAAAAAGGTGCGCTTGCTGCCGTCACCACGCGTTTTGTTCCGGATGTCGAGCTGGCGCAGTTTAAGCTTGAAAACAGCCGCGAGGCCTTGGCCCTGGCCTCCGCCGCCTTTTACGGCGACCCTTCCCGGGATCTCAGCGTAACGGGCATTACGGGTTCGAACGGCAAAACCAGCTGCAGCCTGATGCTCCGGGAAATCTTCCTGGCCGCGGGTGAAGACCCCGGCCTTATCGGCACGGTGCTGTACAGCAGCAAAAAATCGCAAAAAAGCGCGGCCCTCACCACCCCTGATGCCACGGAACTGCAGGCTTTGTTTGCCGAGATGCGCGACGCGGGCAATCACTACGTCATTATGGAAGTCAGTTCCATCGGACGGGCGCAGTACCGGGATGCCGGCACGCATTATAAAGTCGTGGCCTTTAACAATATCAGCCGGGAGCATATTGATTATCACGGAAGTTTCGAGGCTTATTTTGCTGCCAAGAAATCCTTGATCATGTCGGCGGATCCCGACAGCTATGTCATCTTGAATGCCGATGATCCTCACGTGATCTCTCTGGCCTCTGAATGTCCCGGCAAGCTTATTACCTTCGGGCACAGGAAAGACGCCGATGTCCGGGCGGAAAATTTAGATATGACAAGCGGCTTTCCGAGCTTTGATATCAAGATCAGCAAACGCATCCGGCCCGGGCTTTTGCCGCATGAGCGAAAGCTTCATCTTGCTTTAAATGTTCCGGGCTATCATTCGATGATGAATGCCCTGGCAGCGGTCGCCATGGCCCTGGCTCATCACCTGGATGCCGAAGCGATTGTCAAGGGCTTGACGCAGTTTCACGGGGTGGAGCGGCGTTTCCAGAATGTCTTCAGCGGGAAGTTCCGGGTTTTTGACGATCACTTTAAACAAGAATGAACGCCTTGGATACAAATGTCCATGCAAAAAACGCCCAAATTC
>CALLQJ010000186.1 GCA_938014865.1 uncultured Fastidiosipila sp. | reverse complement strand
GAGGGGCGTGACACCAACGCCGACGATCCCAAATCGCTGACGTCCTGGGAAAATGATCCCTATCTGCTTTAAGGTTCCGCCGCTTTAAGAGCAGACCGGAAGCATTTATAAATAAAGAAGCGGAGGGCGCCGGGCTTTTCTTACGGAAGGTCCGGCCCTTTCTTTTGCGCGCTTCAGACGCCTTGCGCCTGAGTCTTCTGCCGGCGTATTTTAACGGCTGCGGAGAAGGTTAAGGGACTTTAAATAGATGCAAACGTATTGTTAAATCTGTCCAAAAGCTTCGTCTTTCAGACAAATAGAATAACTTATATTTGTGCAGAATGGCGGTTTAGCTGAATTGCATTTTCCTTTTACTGGGCACTTAGTATAAAATAAATGCTATGGAATGATTATAACGCCTAAGAAAAGTGAAAGGAGATTTTGGGTATGCATAAGTTAAATCGAGGAGAGCATTGTTTCTATTACGGAGAATCGGAAGAGAATCCGGATGCGATCATTCGCTGGACCCCTTCGGTCAAAAACGTACTGATTATTGAAGAGACCCGGGTCAATGATGATCTGCAAGGCAAGGGTATTGCCAGAAAACTGGTCGAGCGCGTGGCGAAAATGGCCCGCGAAGAAGATTACAAGCTGATTGCTTCCTGCGCTTACGCAAAGAAAATTCTGGAAGGCAATGAAAAATACAGAGATATTCTGGCACCTCGGGGCAGCCATTACTGATTGAAGAGCCCTGCGAAAGAACTTCAAGGCCTGCGCCTTCCGAAGGCGGCAGGCGATAAAATTTACAAAGCGTACAAGGACCCGGCATCATGCCGGGTTTTTTATCGCTATAATGAAACAGGATTGTCGTGAATGAATCCGGCAGCGGAAAATTTTTATTTTTTTAGAAAAAGGAAGGATTTTTATGGACAAAAGACCGAATGTCGTGATGATTATGTGCGATGACCACGCGTACCAGTGTATCAGTGCGTATGCCGATACGGTGATCAAGACGGAAAATATTGACCGGATTGCGAAAGAAGGGGCCAGGCTGGATGCCTGCTGCTGCACCAATTCGATTTGCTCGCCGAGCCGGGCCAATATACTGAGCGGGCTTTACTCGCATAAAAACGGTGTGATGTGTTTGGAGGATAATTTCGATAACCGGCAGAAAACCTTCGCCCATGTTTTTCATGAACAAGGCTATCAGACGGCGCTGATCGGCAAGTGGCACTTGGGGCATGAGAAAGAAAATTATCCCCGCGGCTTCGACCACTGGGAAGTGCTCTACGGGCAGGGGGAGTACGTGAATCCGCGCTTTCAGACCGCGGAGGGCACGATTCATACCAAAGGTTATGCGACCGATATTATCTCGCAGAAATCCTGTGATTGGATCAAGGCTAGGGATAAGGAGAAGCCGTTCCTGCTTTTATCCTGGCACAAGGCGCCGCACCGACCTTGTATCCCTGCTGAAAAATATAAAGATATATATAAGGATGTAAAGTTCCCCGAACCGGAGACCTTTGACGATGACTATTCCGACCGTTCGCCGGCGGCGGAGCGGGCGACGATGCGCTTCTTTGATTTGGAACCGGAAGACTACAAGAAGCCGAAGCCGTCCTTCTCTTCGAAGGCGGAGGAGAAGCGCTGGATTTACCAGCGTTATATGCAGGATTACTGGGCCTGCCTCAAATCCTTGGATGATGCGACCGCCGCGA
>CALLQJ010000185.1 GCA_938014865.1 uncultured Fastidiosipila sp. | reverse complement strand
CGACCACCGAGATCTACACTCTTTCCCTACACGACGCTCTTCCGATCTCAAAACGCTTAGTTTCCGACTTCAATTGAAATATCATTAAACTTATTCAGGACATCCTCCAGAAGCAGCTCCGTTTTATCGACCCCGCTTTTATCCAGGATAACCTCGCCTTCGTGCATCATCAGGAGACGATCTCCGTAATTTAAAGCGTAGAGGAGATTATGCGTCACCATGATCACCGTAAAGTGGTGGCGGGAGACGAGTTTTCGCGTCAGCTCCATCACCGTCTCCGAAGACTTCGGATCCAGCGCTGCCGTGTGCTCATCTAAAATCAGGATGTCCGGGCGGGTCATGGTCGACATCAGCAAGGCCAGCGCCTGACGCTGTCCGCCGGATAAGGTGCCGCAGCGCTGATTGAGGCGGTCTTCGAGCCCCATGCCCAAAGGCTCAAGGAGTTCGGCAAAATGCTTTTCGGCTTCCTTGTCCACCCCGCGGCTCAGGCCGTAGCCTTTGCCCTTGTTTGCGGCAAGCGCGAGGTTTTCCGTCACGGTCAAAGCCGCCGCCGTGCCCATCCCCGGATCCTGAAAGACCCGGCCGATCCGGCGCGCCCTGAGATGTTCCGGACGATGGCTGATGTCCTCATGATTCAAGAGAATCTTGCCGCCGTCCGGGGGAAAGGTCCCGCAGATCAGGTTCAAAAGTGTGGTCTTGCCGGAGCCGTTCGAGCCGATGACCGAAACAAACTGCCCTTTCGGAATCTGCAGATTGAAATGATCGAAAATTTTACACTCGTCCGGCGTATTCTTCAGATAAATTTTACTGACATCGCGTAATTCAAGCATCTTCCGCCGCCTCCTTGCTCTTAAACTGATAGGCCAGCAGGATAATGAGGAACAAGACGCCCCGCACCAGATTCAGCATATTCGCCGGCGCCCCCAGGTTTATCGCCAAGGCCACCAGGGCCTTATAAATCACCGCGCCGAAAATGACCTTCGTCGTCGGCTGCAGAAAACGGACCTTCGCAAACAGCACCATGCCCATAATAACCGAGGCCAGTCCCATCACCATCGTGCCCGTCCCCATCGTCACTTCAAAAAAGCCCTGCTGCTGTGCCAGCACGCAGCCGGAGACCGCGACCAGGCCGTTAGCCAGCGCCAAGCCTAAGATCTTCATCAGCCCGGGATTGATTCCCATGGCCGTCACGACCCGGGTATTATCCCCGGCCGCCCGCAGCAAAAGCCCTCTTTTCGTCCGCAAAAAGCGGTCCAGCAGAAACTTCAGAAGTGCGATCAGAATAAAGACTACAATCACCGTCCGCAAATTCAGCCCGCTTTCAAGCGGCGGGATCCGGGAAGCCGGCGGGGTATTGAAGATCGTTTCCAGATCAAAAAAGGGCTGATTGGACTTGCCCGCAATCAGAAGATTAATCGAGTACATGACCGTCATGGTCAGAATCCCCGAGAACAGTTCATTGATCTTAAAGAGCACATGAAAGAGCCCGGTCATCAGCCCGGCCAGACTGCCGAGCAGAAAAGCCGCCGGCAGCGCGAGCCAGGGGTTGACCCCGCGGACCAAAAGAAAGGCCGCGACCGCCGCCCCCAAAGGGAAGGTGCCGTCCACCGAAAGGTCGGGGAAATTCAAGATCTTGTAACTGATAAAAAGGCCCAGGGCCATGATCCCGTAGATCATGCCCTGTTCCAGTAGGTCTA
>CALLQJ010000184.1 GCA_938014865.1 uncultured Fastidiosipila sp. | reverse complement strand
AATGAAGCATCGCTTTTAGAAGAACTTAATCAAAGCATCCGGACGTTAAACACCGTCTGGAAAAGCCAGGGCGCAAAGCGGGAAGCGGAAGCCGACGCAGAGCCCTCGGATTTTGTGAGCGAGGCAGACCTCGTCACGGCGGAGCGGCAAATAAAAGGGCGTGTGGAAATCAATAAGGTCTTCAATAACCCCGATACGCCGGACGGCGAGGCCAAAGAGGCGGAGGCGGACATTGTCTTTCGCATCCTGAATTCAGCCGGAGCGGAAGTCGACCGCATGATCACGAATGAAGACGGCTGGGCGGCGAGCCGGCTTCTGCCTTACGGGCATTACACGTTAGAACAAGTAACGGAACAGCCCCATGCCTATTCCGTCAAGCCTATTGACTTTGAAATCGAAGAAGACGGGCAGAAACTTCTTTACCAGCTGCAAAATGAGGCGGTGACCGCCAGGCTTCGGATTATTAAAAAAGATAAAGAAAGCGGACAGCGTATCCCGCAGGAAGATATCCGTTTTGAACTTTATAAAGAAGACGGCAGCAAGGTGACACAGCGCATTTACTATCCGGAAGAAAAAGAGATTTCCGTCTTCTGCAGCGGCCCGGACGGCACGGTAACCCTGCCCGAGGCACTTTCCGTCGGACGTTATCAGCTTAAAGAAGTGAAGGGCCCCGAGGGCTATGTCCTGCCTGAAGAAGGGGAAGTGATTGAATTTGAAATTACGAAAGATTCAGCCGCTTCGGGGAAAGATTATTGTCTCGAGCTGGAAATCGAAAACCAGCCGGCCAAAGGCGAAATTCTGATCAACAAAAGCGGTCCGGTCCTGAGCGGATGGGAAAAAAGCAGCTATGCCTATGAAGCCATCAGCGAAGTCCGCTCCGGAGATGTGACGGAAGAGGCGGAGCAGCCGGCCCCGGAAAGTACGGAAACGCTTCCCGCGTCCTTGCATGATGACGAGACAGAAGAGACGGCCGACGGCGGTGAAGACAGCGTGCCGGAAGCCGGAGAGCCGGAGGGTGATGAGATTGAAATCACTGAAGACGCAAAACCTGAAGCGCCTGCGGCGGCGCCCGAATCGCTGAGCTATAAAGCGGAGATCCGCCATGCAGAAATCTTTACGCCGGTATTTGAGACGGATTATCTTCCCGGAGCCGTCTTTGCCGTGCGGGCGAAGGAAAGGATTTATCATGCGGACGGCCGTTTAGCGTATGAAGCAGGTGAAACAGTCTGTGAACTTGAGACCTGCGGCAGCGGGGCCGTGAGCAGCGGAGAACTGCCTTTGGGCGTGTATGAGATTGAAGAGATCCAGGCACCGCCTCACTATGTCCGGGATCCTGAGATTACGGAAATTCGTCTGAGCCGGGAGCATCCCTCGCAGGCACTTGTGCAGGAAAGCGTCTTGTCCGAAAACAGCCTGCAGGAAGGCAGTGTCCGCCTTAAAAAAGAAATGGAAGCCTCGCCTTATTTCGGCCGCTACGAAGGCGCCGCCGAAAAAGTACGTTTCGGCATCTACAATAAGGAGCCGATCGTCCGCGGCGATATCGTCCTGCCTGAGGACTCCTGCCTGGGCGTATCCGCTTTGGATGAAAAAATGGAAGCGTCCTTCAGCAAGCTTTTCCCGGGAGAAGCGTACTATATCCGTGAACTCGCGACGGCAGCCGAGTATGTCTTAAATGAAGCGGCGATGGATCTTTACCTGGAAGCGGAAGAGGCGGCGGCCGTGACGCATAAGCGCATCGAAGAAGGAACAGAAAACAAGCTGAAAGAACACAGCTATGTCCTTAAAAAATATGATCGTGAAGATCCCGATAAAGTTCTTCAGGGGGCACGTTTCCGGCTCGTGGCCGATACGGTCGAAGGGGAAAAGGAATTGGGCATTTTTGAAACAGATGCACAGGGCATGATCCGCATTGATCATCTGCATGCCGGAAGCTATTACCTGGAAGAAATCCAAGCACCCGCAGGCTACTGCCGAAACCCGGAACGTATTCCGCTGCTTTTGGACGGCATGAGCAGTCTGAAGCAGGGGAAGGCCGAAAATGATCAGACGACGACGATCTTTAAAAAGACCGATATTGCCGGTGAAGAAATAGCGGGCGCCGCGCTTGAAATTTTCGATTCCAAGGATCAGCTGGTTCACAGCTGGATCAGTGAAGCGGGGAAATCCGAGATTATCCGCGGGCTCAAAACCGAGGAGATATATACGCTGCGTGAACGCTTAAGCCCGGAAGGCTATGTACCGGCGCAGGAAATCCAATTCAGCTTAACAGAAGACGGTCTCCCGCTGACCGTCGAGATGCTGAACGAAT
>CALLQJ010000183.1 GCA_938014865.1 uncultured Fastidiosipila sp. | reverse complement strand
ACCTTAATGCGTCCACCCGCTTTACCGACGGGGGTGAATTCGGCTTCGGCGGCGAGCTGGGCATTTCCACCCAGAAGCTCCATGCCCGAGGCCCGATGGGCCTGGAAGCCTTGGTCTCTTATAAGTATAAGATCTACGGGGACGGGCAGGTCAGGGCGTAAAGGCTTGTTCGCGATACTCCATCGGTGTTAAAGAAGTATGTTTTTTAAATACCCGCGAGAAGTGTGAAGGAGAATCAAATCCTACAGAAAAGGCGATTTCACTTATTTTATCGTCATTGCTTCTGAGTAGTTTTTTCGCTTCTTTCATTCTGCACTCAAGAACATATTCCGACAGCTTTTGTCCGGTTTCCTGACGATAAAATCGGGACAGATATACAGGATTCAGATAGACCTGTTCGGCAAGTGCATTCAACGTAAGATCGCTGGCCAAATGTTCGGAGATGTAATGATGAAGCTTCAATATGACGCGTTGAGAATGTTGTGCCTGATTTGAATGGCCTTCCTCAATAAGAAATTCTGCAATCTTACGAAAACCCCGCATTTTGGATGGTGTCCATTGATTTTGGGGCAGCGAGAATAATGCCAAAGAACCAAACTCATCTAAAAAAGAACACCTTTGACCGGAGCGCTCGATCCATTCGATAAAGAATACGCAGAGACTGTAATATGCTGAAATTTGATTGATGACATCAGAATTATCTCCCGCTTGAATAATCAGTTTGTCGATCAGCTCAAGCAAGCCGTCCATTTGACCATATTCTAATTTTGTACGCATATCATCAATAATCGGTTCAATCGAACTTTCCGAGGCTGTATCGTTTTCCTGCAATAGGTTGTGAAAAAAGTTGGTATCACATAGGATCATTTTCTCTTTGGAATTAAGGAAGAAATATATAATCGAACGAAGATGCTTGTATCCTTCAGACAATTGCTCCCATTCATAGAAATTCGGATCCCATACAAAAGAAACGGACAAATTTTCTTGTTTACAGCAAAGTTGTATTTGTTCGAGCGTTCCGTTGAGGTATCGGCATAAGGAATCTTTTGTGTAATCAGGTGAATTGTTCTGAATGAGCCAAAATAGATACCGCGGCCCTTCAAACAAGCAAAAAGCATTCGCCCGCGGAGATATATACTCGGTAAAAATTGCGTCAATTTTTGTTACTGTTTCGCTTGATGCAGTAGAAACAAAATTGCTTTTATCGATTCTTGCGCCGACGAGTAATATCGGCTGATCTGCCGACAAGGGAATGCTGAGACGATTTAATTGATCCTGCATTTCAGAACCTTCGAATTTCATTTTTGATCGCAGAAAATAAGATAAAAAATCCTTTTGCAAAATCGGAAGTGCGTATTCGTATTCCGCTTCCATCCGCCGCTGCATACGCTCCGCTTCGTTCTCTTTCTCGATAGTTTCGATAGTTTTAAAAAGTGTTTCAAGAATCACATCGTCATTTTGAGTTTTTAGCAAATATGAATCGGCGCCGTATTTCAAAGCGGATTGCACATAATCAAAATCACTATATCCGGACAGAAAGATCACATGGCAAAAAGGCCATCGTTCTTTTATCTCAGCTAGCATTTCAATCCCGTTCATTTTCGGCATTTTAATATCACTTATAACAATATCCATGCGTAATTTATCCAGCTGCTCGAGTGCACTTTGCGCTGAATATGCGACAGAAACATCCAGAGGAGGATCTTGAATTTGATTAAATAGATCAGCTAAACCATCTGCAATGAAAGGCTCGTCATCTACAACCATAATTTTATACATGCTTCTCTTCCTCCTTGGGTATCCTGACTTGAACGCGCAATCCGCCTGCTTCGGCATTGGAAACTGAAAGTCCGCCGGCACTGCCGAATCGCAGTTTTAATCTTCGATGAATATTAACCAGGGCTGTAGTTTCTATTTCCATTTCCGTATTTTCAAGTTTTTCGTTAAGTGATTTTAGATCAGCCTCGGACAGGCCGGTTCCATTATCTTCAACGATAAGACTATACGCATCCGGTGTTTTTTCAAAACTCAATGAAATAAAAGGATTATCCACGTTTTGAATTCCATGCTCAAAAGCATTTTCTAACAAGGGCTGAATAATCAAGCGCGGAACATAAATATGTCTGAACGAATCCGGTATTTGGTCAATATTGGTACGCACGCGCTGTCCAAAACGAATGGATTGAATATTCAAATATATTTGTGCATGCTGGATCTCTTTCTCGAGTGTTACCTCATCTTCAGCGTTTCTTGTGATGTATTGGTAGTACTCGCTCAGCAAGTTAGAAAATTTAGCAATATTCTCATTCCCTTCGCTTTTGGCCATCCGATAAATATTATAAAAACTGTTGTATAGGAAATGGGGGTTAGTCTGCGTTTGCAGTTGTTTGAGCTCAGCTCTTTGAGCTAAAAGCTTTTGACTGTAGACCTTTTCAATAAGTTCCTGAAGATAATCCATTGTCTCGTTGAACGATTCATAAAGATAATTGAATTCATCATTTCGGCTCTGTTTAATTCGGTTGTTAAAGTTATGGTCTTTAATTTCTGAAAATGCTTCTACAAGGGTCTGGACCGGTTTATGAATCAAATAACGCATGGAAAATGCAAAGACGATAATCACAATTATTGAAACAATCGTAAATGCAGCGAAGATGAATAAATAGATTCTGATAAATCCGAATAACTGCGCATCCGGGACAATTGAAATAAGTTTTAAATTTGCAGAATCCATTCTGACGGTTGTTTGCTGAACGTTCTTGCCTTCAATGCTTGCCTTTTGTGTCGATTCATCAGATAAATCATCAGAATCTAATCCCGTGATACGGATATCTGAGTGCTTGAGATTAGAAAGATAATAACTGCCCTGCGTATTGGTCAGAATCAATTCGTTATCGGGATAGTCGGAAAAAGACGCAAGAATATCTTTGATTTTTTCATTCGACAGGTTTATCTCCATAACAACCCTGGGAATCCGGCCTTCTCTAGGTACGATAGGGTACTGAATGATCATTTTGAGTTGATTGTCATCCGTAAATATAATACCGTCTTCAGCCGTTTTATTAGCAGCAGCAATTTCTTTCCAGTCTGGGTTTAAAGTCATAACTTCAGAATTATTAATACTTTTTTTGATTGCCGGAAGATGGACGGTAATCTGCTCGATGCTCGTACTGCTGTTTTTCATGATTTGCAGTCTTTGCCTGACCCGCAGCAGATATTGCGATTTTTCAAAGGAATTCAAAATAGGATAGGCATTTACAAGATAAAGTAGATCTTCGTCGTGCACGCATTCATATTGAAGGTTGCGGATCCGGTCAAACTCAGAATCAATCGAATCAGCATAAAGCCGAACTTGTGCCAACTGAGCAGATTCAATTTGTGATGTAAGTTTACGGTACCCCCAATGAAATAAGGAAAAACCAAGAAAATATACGGGAAGGAGAGCCAGAAAAAAAGCAACAAAAACTTTGACCTGTATGGAATGAAAACGCGAAAACACACTCTTCATATAAAATCTCCAATCTCTTTACGAAGTGCAGTAATTGCGTTACATATCTGTATATTATATCAGAGTAAAGCATTGTCAACAAGGCGATTTTTGTGCACTTTATCGTTATTACTTAACGTGAGTATAAAGGTTGATAATCGTCAAAATGAAGTTGAGAATCTTCATTCACTTCAAATTTGTGCTTTTCTAAAATATAAGTAAGAGGTAGAAATGCCATGAAAAATACAAATAGGAGGAAAAAAATGAATCGAAAACCGGTAGTTTTATTACTGACATTTTCTATGCTGGCATCAATAACAGCATGCGGAAACAATGATGATGTTGAACCTACAAAAACGCAGACAACGCAGACTGAGGATAATTCGGTTGTCACAACTGCTTCTGAAGCAAAAGAAGCGGATCCTTTCGGTAAGTACGAAGAGCCTGTTAATTTGACAGCGGTTCGTTATCTGCAGGACGGTATTGAGTTTGCCGAAGGTGAATCCATTGATAATAATGTTTGGTCACGTGAGTATCTGGATACTCTGGGAATTGAGCTCTCTTATGAATGGCTCACACCCCAGTCTGAGTACAGCCAGAAATTAAATGTTTCAGCTGCGTCCGATCAACTGCCCGATCTTATGTGGGTAGATGCGGGACAGCTCAAGCGGATGGTGGAAGATGAGCAGCTCGCAGATTTAACAGAAGTATATAAAGATTATGCAGCAGAATATACCGATAAGGTTCTCCACGAAGATGGCGGCAGCGCCATGGAATCTGCAACAATCGGCAATAAGCTTTACGGACTTCCGCATATTCAGTCAGGATACGGCTCTTGTGAAGTTTTGTGGATTCGTTCGGACTGGCTTGAAGCGCTTGACCGAGAAGCTCCCACAAATATGGCAGAAGTTCTTGATTTAGCGCGTGCGTTTGCTAAAGAAGATCCTGATCAGAACGGAGAAGATGATACTTACGGCCTGGGAGTCAATAAAGGCTTGATTGCTGAGAATAACCTTCCGTTTGCAGTTTTAGATGGTTTCTTTAATGCATACCATGCCTATCCCACAATTTGGCTCAAGGATGAGAACGGCGATCTGGTATACGGCGGTATTCAGCCGGAAATGAAGGAAGCTTTAGCTGAGCTGCAGAAGCTTTACCGGGAAAATGTGATAGACCCTGAGTTTGGCGTTAAAGACGGTGTTAAGCTCGGCGAAGATGCAAACAGCGGGAAGATCGGCATGTTCTACGGATATTTCTGGAACTGTGCCAGCGGCTGGCTCCAAGACGGAAAAGTCAATAATCCGGATATCGATTGGATTGCAGTTCCGATCCTCTCGATTGATGACGAACCGGCAAAAGCAATGGTCCCGTTTGCAACGACATATTACACGGTTGTTAATAAGGATTGTGAGCATCCTGAAGCAGCGGTGAAAATGTATAACCTGGTGTTAGAGAAAATGTTCGGTGAGAGTGCGCAGCCGGAAATTTATAACTCAACGCCTGACAATGTTGCAGTATTTAACTATGCATTCTCATATGGAGAACCGCCCATGAAGAACCTGGATGCACAACAGGCGGTTGTTGCAGCACTTGAAAGCGGTGATGCTTCGTCGCTGAACGCAGAACAAACTAATTATTACAAGGGCTGCAAGACCTATCAGGAAACGGGTGATCCGAAACTGTGGGGCAACTACATGATGTACGGTCCGGACGGCGGATTAGCTGTCATCAATGAGTATGTCGCAAACGACAATGTCTTGACAGATAACTATTATGGTGCACCAACGGACGGCATGGCTGAGAAAAATGCAACTCTTCAAAAGCTGATGCTTGAAACCTTTACCAAGATCATTACCGATACCGCGGATATTGATGAATTTGACACCTTTGTTGAAAACTGGAAAAACCTTGGCGGACAGCAGATCACTGATGAAGTGAACCAATGGCTTGACCAGCGATAATCTTGTAAGTTTTCGCGCGGGAGAATCTGCTTTTCCCGCGCGTTTTTTAAAGGATATATTATGAAAAAGAAAGGATCAATCGGACGCCATCAAAAGCAACTTCCATATCATATTATGTTGCTCCCCGCCGTAATTTTGGTCGGCATTTTTTCTTATGGCCCCATGATCGGGATTTTAATGGCATTTGAAAAGTTCACGCCTAAAAAAGGTATTTTAGGTTCTGAGTGGATAGGCTTAGAGAACTTTAGATATCTAAAGAATATTCCCGATATTAATGGAGTGATATTTAACACGTTTTTTATCGCGGCTATGAAATTGGTGTTGGGTGTTGCAGTCCCTATGCTTGTTGCGATTTTATTAAATGAAGTCCATCTTTCAAAAGTCAAAAAGGCCATTCAAACCTTAATCTATTTCCCGCATTTTCTCTCGTGGGTTATTTTGAGCGGAATATTTATTGATATTCTGTCCCCGTCTACGGGTATAGTGAATGAATTTATAAAATGGCTGGGCTTTGAGCCTGTATTTTTCCTGGGTGATCCAAAATGGTTTCCTTACACAATGGCACTGACAGAAACATGGAAAGAATTTGGTTTCGGGACGATTGTTTATCTTGCGGCTATTGTGGGAATTGACCCCTCGCTTTATGAAGCAGCTGAAGTGGATGGAGCGGGAAGGTGGCGCCAAACTATAGAAATCACCTTGCCGACATTATTGCCGATGGGAATGCTGATGCTGGTTTTGAATCTCGGCGGTGTTCTGAATTTGAGTTTCGAGCAAATTTATAACCTGTATAGTCCTCAAGTTTACTCTACCGGTGATATTTTAGATACTTTGGTTTATCGCATAGGTATTGAGAATGCACAATGGGGCGTTGCATCAGCAGTAGGTGTTTTTAAATCGCTCATTTCGACTATCTTTGTATCGCTTTCTTACTGGCTGGCAGCGAAATTCGGCAATTACAGATTGTTCTAGGAGGAGGATTATGAAAGAGGCAATTAAAAGTTTTAAGAAGTATTCAGGGCAAAGAAAATGTTTTACAATATTTAACTATATCTTGCTTATTTCATTGGCATTAATCTGCCTGCTTCCGATGATCAATATTCTGGCGATTTCACTCAGTTCCAGCGCTGCGGTCAGCAGTGGTGAAGTGCGTTTTTGGCCGGTTGATTTTACTTGGGAATCTTATAATTTTGTGATCGAAAAGCCCGAATTTATGACGGCATTTTGGGTATCGGTGAAGCGGGTATTAATAGGTGTACCGCTTAATATGCTTCTTACCATTTTAACGGCATATCCCTTATCTCGAACAAACAAACAATTTCGGGGAAGAACGGCGTATACTTGGTATTTTTTTATAACCTTATTGCTTAGCGGCGGACTGGTTCCATACTATATGACTATTCTGAAAGTCGGGCTCATTGATAATTTTTGGGCACTTATACTGCCCGGTGCAGTGCCGGTTTACAATGTCATTATTCTTATGAATTTCTTCAGGCAGCTTCCCTCTGAAATAGAAGAAGCAGCCATAGTAGACGGAGCATCGCATCTTCAGATTTTATTTAGGGTTTTGGTTCCGCTGTCAAAACCGTCAATTGCAACTTTAACTTTATTTTGTATTGTTAATCACTGGAACTCATGGTTTGAAGGATTACTGCTTATGAATAATCCGGTCAATTATCCTTTGCAAAGTTATCTTCAGACCGTTGTTGTTAATAGAGATATGTCCTTAATGTCTACGAGCGATATCTTGACTCTGAGTATGGTGTCAGATCGTACTTCAAAGGCTGCACAGACCTTTGTAGCAGCCCTTCCTGTACTGATCATTTACCCGTTCCTGCAGAGATATTTTACAAAAGGTATTGTTCTGGGCGGTGTAAAAGGCTGATAAAGGAGGATGTGACATGAAAAAAATTGTTTTTATTGGTGCCGGAAGTATTATCTTTGTTAAAAATCTGATCGGAGATTGTCTTAGAACTCCGTCTTTGCAAGATGCTGAATTTGCATTGCTTGATATTAATAAAGAAAAGCTTTATCTGGCAGAAGGAATGCTTAAAAATCTAAATAATAATATCAATCAGGGCAAAGCAACTATCAGAGCTTATGATTCACAAAAAGAAGCCCTTAAGGATGCAGATTTTGTAATTAATGCAATACAGGTAGGAGGTTATGATCCCTGTGTAATCGGAGATTTCGAAATTCCGCTTAAATACGGATTGAGACAAACCTATGCCGATACACTTGGAATCGGCGGCATTTTCAGAGGTTTGAGGACTATTCCCGTCATGCAGGGTATCTGTCAAGACATGGCAGAAGTATGTCCTGATGCGTGGCTTCTTAATTACACGAATCCGATGGCAATTGTTACGGGAGCTATCCTAAAAAGTACAAATATCCGAACGATAGGTCTTTGCCACAGTGTACAATCATGTACATCAGATTTGATGAAGATCATTGGAATGGATCCCGAAGGCGTCGAGTATAAAATTGCAGGTATTAATCACCAGGCATGGCTATTGGAAGTTACGAGAGACGGCGAAGACTTATACCCCGAAATCAAGCGCAGGGCTGCATCACTGACAGAGGCACACGATGACATGGTCCGTTATGAGATCATGAAACGCTTCGGCTACTATGTTACCGAATCAAGTCAGCATACCGCTGAATATACGCCTTATTTTATAAAGGATAAATATCCGGAAAAACTAGAGCAATATGGCATAAAGACCATGATGTATAAAGACTGGGGGCGTTCACAGAAAGAATATTGGGAGCGGGCTAAAGTCGAATTGCTTGAAAATCATGCAATCAGTCATGAAAGAACCAAAGAATTTGCCTCTTATATTATGGATTCCTTGGTAACAGGTAAACCTTATAGAATTCACGCGAATGTTTTGAATCACGGTCTGATCACTAATCTCCCGGAAAATTGCTGCGTTGAAGTGCCTTGTTTGGTTGACGGAAGCGGAATATATCCTTGTCATATCGGAGCTTTGCCTCCTCAATGTGCTGCTTTGAACCGCACCAATATTAATGTCCAAGAACTGACCATTGAAGCTGCATTGACCGGTAAACGTGAACATGTTTATCATGCTGCATTTTTAGATCCGCATACAGCCTCCGAATTGGATATGGATGACATTGTAAAAATGTGTGATGAATTAATTGAATTTAATAAAAAATGGCTGCCGATGTTTAATTAATGGTTAGCAGAATGGACACGGCGTGCTTAATTGACCGGACAACGGTAAATTTTAGCAATGTCTGATACAAATTCCACGGATACGGATCAAGTTGAAATTCTGATTTATTCACCGGCAAAAACTGAATCAGACTAAGAAAAAACATATGTGCAGAT
Source organism: uncultured Fastidiosipila sp. (assembly GCA_938014865.1). GTDB lineage: Bacteria > Bacillota > Clostridia > Saccharofermentanales > Fastidiosipilaceae > JAAYZH01. The sequence goes on along the minus strand of CALLQJ010000183.1, from coordinate 4,660 downwards.
CGTTACTTAACAAGGAGTATTATTTATGGCAATTGTATTTGATGATAAAAAACGTTTATTTACCCTCCAGACTGAAAAGTCAACTTACCAAATGAAAGTTGGATCTTACGGTATTTTCCTTCATACATATTATGGCCCAAGAATCGATAATCAAGATATGTCTTACTTGATTCAGCAGCAAGACCGTGGCTTTTCAGGGAACCCGGATGATGCCGGAGATGATCGAACATTTTCCGTGGATACTTTGCCTCAGGAATATTCTGCTTTTGGTGTGGGAGATTACCGTGAAAGTTGTTTAGATCTTGTGAATAATGACGGCAGCATTGCAGCAGATCTCCGCTTTGATTCGTATCAAGTTCAGCAAGGAACAGCTTTCTTGAAAGATCTTCCTGCGTTGCGCGAAGCAGGACAGGGTGAGGAAACACTTTTTGTCACATTAAAAGACTCCGTATCCAATATTAAAGCAGAGCTGGCTTATGTTGTTTTGCCGGAATGCGATGTTATTGCCAGGAGCGTAAGGATAATTAATGATGGCAATGCGACTGTTACGCTCAAACGGGCGCTGTCCTGTTGTTTGGATTTTAATCTCCCGGATAAATGGGATCTGATCAATTTTTACGGGCGTCATGCCGGTGAAAGGAACATAAACAGAACACGGTTGAAACATGAAAAGATCAGAATAGACAGCGTCCGGGGAGCATCGGGGCACCAGCAAAACCCCTTTATGATTCTCTGCAGCCCGAATACTACTGAGACAAACGGAATGTGTATCAGTATGTCATTTGTTTACAGCGGTAATTTTCTTGCACAGGCAGAAATTGATCAGATTGGTCAGCTTCGAGCTGTAATGGGAATACATCCGCAGGGATTTACCTGGCAGCTTAAACCCGGCGAAGACTTTCAAACACCACAGGTGTTGTGCTGCATGAGCACAGCCGGATTTGATAAACTTTCCAATAATTTGCATAAAGCAGTTCTTACGCATATCATCAGAAAACCTTTCGCTTATACGCGGCCTCCGATAATGGTTAATAACTGGGAAGCTACCTACTTTGATTTTGATCGAGATAAGCTGCTTGATATTGCGGAAGAAGCCAAGAAGCTCGGAATTGAAATGCTTGTGGTTGACGATGGCTGGTTCGGACATAGAAATGATGATAAAAGCAGTCTGGGCGATTGGTATGTTAATGAGGAAAAGCTGCCCGGCGGTCTGACGGAACTAAGCGAAGCGTTACGTAATATGGGCATGCAGCTTGGAATCTGGTTTGAGCCGGAAATGATTTCCAAGAACAGCGATCTTTATCGAAAACATCCTGAATGGCAGCTGCAATGTCCTAATCGTAAAAGTGTGAAAAGCCGAAGCCAATATGTGCTGGATATGGGACGTGAAGATGTAAGAGATTATCTTTTTGCAAGAATTTCAGAAATTCTAAGTATGACAAAATGTAATTATGTGAAATGGGATATGAACAGACATTTAGCAAATGTTTGGTCTGAGGTGTTGCCTGCCGACAGACAGGGTGAGGTTTGGCACCGCTATGTTTTGGGTGTCTATAGTTTACTGGCAAAACTACTTGAAAGGTTTCCGGACCTCTTAATAGAAGGCTGCTCCGGCGGAGGCGGACGATTTGATTTAGGAATGTTGTATTATACACCTCAAATATGGTGCAGTGATAATACCGATGCCGTTGATCGAATTTCCATTCAACTGAATACTTCTTTCGGATATCCTGTACGGAGCATGGAAAATCATGTTTCAGCATGCCCAAACCATCAGACGGGACGATCTGCTCCATTCAGTACCCGCGGGGTTGTAGCAATGCTCGGAGCATTCGGATATGAATTGGATTTATGCAAGCTAAGTGACGATGAGAAATCTGCAATTAAATCCCAAGTCGAAGAGTACAAAAAACAATTCCCAATTAATTGTTTGGGTACGCTTCATCGACTGGTTCTGCCTTCTGATAAGAAACGATTTGCAGCATGGATGACTGTGTCAGAGGATAAAACAGAAGCAATCGTTACTTGTGTGCTGCTGCAAGCGCAAGCTAATAGTGAACAGATTTGGCTTAAACTGCGCGGCTTAGATGAAAATTTGGATTACACAGCAGCAGAAACAGGGAATAGCTATTCGGGTCAGGCGCTGATGAACGGGGGAATGGCTGTACCTGTAATGCGCGAAGAATATAGTTCTGTACAGTTCCATCTCCAAGCGAAAAAACAAATATAAATTTTTAAACGGGGAATATAGCTTTTATAAGATCTTGTGAAGAAAGAAAAACGCCTTTTGAGATCTGCTTTTAAGTCCATTCAACAAGATAAAAAAAGACCGCCCTTTCCGGAGCCATCTGCTCTGAAGCGGGTGATCTGAAAAACGCACGCTCCTGCTTTAAAAGCGGGGGCGTGTCTTCATGTCAATATAAATACTTTTATTTCTCGTCGCTTTCTTCTCCCGCCTCTTTTCTCTCGGCATCTTTTCGTTCCAGAAGCGTGATGGCGGCCCGCCTCGCGGCGTAGCTGAAAAGCGCCAGGCGGAGGATTTTCTCCTCATCGCTCTCTTCGGAAAAATCGGCCAGCGCGTCGGCCGTCGTATTCATGCACCAGTTGAAGGTCTCCTGAAAATGCTCGTAGACAGCCTTTGTATCCTCGCGGATCCCGATCATCTCAAAAAGCGTCTGGCAGACCTGAATGGGGAGGACCTCTTTCAGCATGCTCAGCATGGTCAGGGAAGTTACGTGTTCCTGCGTATAGCGTTTCCCGTGCGGCCTGGCGATAATCTCCTGCTTGATGTAATTATTGACCATCGACTTGGTCAGCCCCTGATCCTCTTCCTCCGTAAACGGCTGCTGCCGATTCACATAAGTCAGCAGCTGATCCATGTAAAGTCCGATGTCGGGAAGCTCCTCCCAATCCATCGGCCGGCTGCTTCTGAGTTCCTTAATCAATGCGTTTGTATCTTTATCTTCAGACATTATTCACCTCGGTTTCCCTTAAAACCTTTTCTTGTCTATTATCTTAACAAACTTTTTCTCTCCCTCAAGAAGGAACAAAAGCCCTCTTCCTCTCTCTTTTGTCAGCTTTTAAAGCGATACTGTAAAGTTTAATGAAAGTTTTGCTTATTCATAACAAAAGGCATTGACATTTTATTAAACGCGTAATATAGTTTCGATAACTACATTGAATGTAGTAAATAAAACGCCGGAAGCAAAATAAAAATTTGCTTCAAGGTGAAAAAGCTAGCGACAAGCTATTCATGAAAATTTAAACTATAGATGAGAAAATAAACTCAAGAAAGGTGAATTACGGAGGATGCAGAAAATGCTGCAAATAGATCTGGAACGTTTTAAAATACCGAAGAAATGGTACGTTTTAGGCGATTCTGTCAGTAAGGGGATTATTTTAGATGACGAACGCGGACGTTACGTTCCGACGCCTAATAACTTTATTGATCAGGTCGCCAAAGCCATGAACGTCGGGGTAAAAAACATGTCGATGTTCGGTGCGACGGTTGCCAAAGGCCTGCAGGTCTTAGACCGCCACGCGGATAAGATAGAAGAGGGCGGCCTGTGCATTATGGAATTCGGCGGCAACGATTGTGATTATCTTTGGGCCGAAATTTCCGAAGCACCCGAGAAACCGCATTGGTGCAATGTACCGCCGGAAAAGTTTATTGAACTTTACCGGGAGCTGATCGAAAAGGTAAAAGCCAAGGGCCTGACGCCGGTCATCTTGAGCATGCCGCCGCTGGATCCTGTACGCTACTTTAAAACATTTTCCAAAAAGCTGAATAAATCCACCATCATGGAATGGCTGGGCGGCACGACGACCACGATTTATCAGTGGCATGAGTCTTACAATGCGGCTTTGCCGAATCTGGCCGAAGCGACCGACAGCATATTCTTAGATATCCGGCAGCCCTTCTTGCAGCGCCGTCACCCGAATCAATACATTTGTTCGGACGGCATCCATCCCAATGAAGAAGGCCACAATCTCATTGCCTCCTTCCTGATGGAACGGCTGGGGATTTCGGATGCAAAAGGCGAGCATCAGTTAGCGCCTATTCTGCATTAAAGGCAGACGGCAGTTTAAAAAGAGCTCAAGCAAATACTTACACTAAAGCTGCGAGCTGATATTTATACAAAAACTATAATATAAAGATATAAAAGAAGGGCTGAGCCTCAGAGAGCGCTCAGTCCTTCTGTATCTTCCAGAATAATATCCTTAAGGCTGAGCTGCGTGATCAGGCCGCGCTCTTCAAATTCCCGGATTTTGCGTGATAAGGTCTCAGGGGTCATGCCGAGCTGCGAGGCAATGTCCTTGCGTTTTAAACGCAGGTGAATCTGATTGGGCGCCCGTTCTTTATCATCGCTTAAGCGGTCGATTTCCAGCTGCTCGAGAAGATAGCGGGCCAGGCGGGTTTCGGCCGATTCCACGGCCATGTCAATGGCCTGATTTTCGGCATATTCCAGGCGTTCGCTAAGTTCGGCCAGGACACGCAGGGCGATTTCGGGATAGTGCAAAAGGACCTCCCGGAAATCGTCGCGCTGAATTCGGCAAAGATGCACCTCATCGAGTGCCGCTGCGAAATGCTGATGGCGCGGATTGCCGGTGAGGGCCATTTCACCCGTAAAGTCGCCGGGGTGCAGGATGCGGACCAATT
>CALLQJ010000182.1 GCA_938014865.1 uncultured Fastidiosipila sp. | reverse complement strand
TCGTATCCGGGAAGGTTCTATATCCAGTAATAAATTAAATCTCATTAAATATCAGTGGAAACTTTATCGGGAGATTGAACATTTGAGTGTCCCCAGATCAATTTTTCATATTTGCTATTGGGGCATACTTAAAGTATTTAACATAAAGTAAATTGTTTTTGCCTGGCGAAAACGGAGGAAAAGAATGCGGATACAGCTTTTAGTTGCGACGATGATGCAAGAGGATCACAGTCTTTTGGATAAGATGAATATCCAAACAGACGCCATTATCTGCAATCAGGGAGAGCATAATAAATTTGAACACTTTCTATGGAATGGTCATCAAATTGACTGGCTTTCTTTTCACGAAAGAGGTGTGGGGTTAAATCGCAATAATGCGCTGATGCGTGCAGATGCGGATATTGTTCTCTTTGCCGATGACGATATGGTCTACGAAGACGGCTATGCGGATCTTGTCCGCAGGGCTTATGAGAGATTGCCGGATGCCGATATTATTATTTTTAATTTAAAGAACAGGGGAGATCAAAGAACGATCACGGATCAGGACAGGCGTGTTACCTGGCATAACTACATGCGTTACGGCGCTGCTCAATGCTCAGCAAGACTGAATAAAATCAGGTTGAACGGCATTAGTTTTAATCTTTGCTTCGGCGGGGGCGCAAAATACAGTTACGGGGAAGACACGCTGTTTTTGACCCAATGCCTGAAGGCTGGCCTTAAAATTTATCATGCGCAGGATTTTATTGCAGAACTCAAAGAGGAGAGAGAATCTACTTGGTTTGAAGGCTATACGGATCAGTATTTCCGGGATAAGGGTTTGCTTTACCGCATTATTTCCAGGAAGTTTTGGAGACTGCTTTGTATACAGGATGCCGTCAGACACCGCCGTTTATATGAAAGAAAGTGGACGGAGAGCCTCAAGCCGATGATTGCGGGCGGGAAGATGTACACGGATTTGTAAAATTAAATCTAACATATTTCACGTTTGTAAAACGGTCAAAAATAAATAAAGAAATGAGAATTTTGTAAAAATAATTTGTATCCTTTATTCTTTGATCTTGTTTATTATCCATATTGCTATGAAAGTATTGAAATGACATACTCCATTGAAGTTCTTTAGATCGCATTTGTAGTTTTTTTACAGAGAATAAAGAGTAATAAGTATCTTCATTAATCGTTAAAAATAAATTTATTTTTTGCTATAATACTTAATATTATTAGACGAATGCTTTAGTTTAAATAATATAATTATAAAGAGGATTATTATGAGAACATACAAAGATCTAAAAATTGCAGTTGCCGGTACCGGTTATGTCGGTTTATCTATTGCGACCTTGCTTTCGCAAAAACACGAAGTCGTTGCCGTGGATATCATTCCTGAAAAAGTAGAGAAGATAAATAATCGTGTTTCACCGATTCAGGATGATTACATCGAAAAGTTTTTTGCCGAAAAAGAGTTAAATCTTGAAGCGACATTAGACGGAAAGAACGCTTATAAGGATGTGGATTTCGTTGTTGTAGCGGCTCCGACGAATTATGACAGCCACAAAAATTTCTTTGATACGTCTGCCGTAGAAGATGTTATCGAACTTGTACTTGAGGTCAATCCCGAAGCTTATATTGTTATTAAATCAACAATCCCTGTCGGATACACTGAAAAGGTCAGAGAAAAGTATCATAGTTCTAAAATTCTTTTCAGTCCGGAATTCCTCAGAGAGTCCAAAGCTTTATACGACAATTTATATCCGTCTCGAATCATTGTCGGAACGGATCCTGAAGATAATGAGCTTATGGAAGCATCCAAGACTTTTGCAAAGCTTCTCCAAGAGGGAGCTGTGAAAGAAAATATCGATACTCTCTTTATGGGCTTTACCGAGGCGGAGGCAGTAAAGTTATTTGCCAATACTTATCTTGCCCTTCGTGTTTCATATTTTAATGAACTGGACACCTACGCAGAGATGAAAAATCTGAATACTTCTGAAATTATAAAAGGAGTGTGTTTGGATCCGAGAATTGGTGACCATTACAATAATCCTTCTTTCGGTTACGGCGGATATTGCTTGCCTAAAGATACCAAGCAGCTTCTGGCAAACTATCAGGATATCCCCCAAAATATGATGACGGCCATAGTCGAGTCTAACAGGACAAGAAAAGACTTCATTGCCGATCGTGTACTAAAAATGGCCGGACATAACGGCAGGGGAGCAAATTGGACTGATGTTAAAGATGTCACCATTGGCGTTTACCGCTTAACGATGAAGTCGAATTCCGATAACTTCAGACAATCTTCGATACAAGGGGTAATGAAGAGAATAAAAGCCGAAGGGGCAAAAGTCATTATCTATGAACCAACACTTGAGGACGGTTCAACATTTTTTGGTTCAAAAGTAGTTAATGATCTTGATCAATTTAAAGAACTTTCGGATACCATCATTGCGAACCGTTATAATACAGAATTAGACGATGTAAAAGAGAAAGTTTATACAAGAGATCAATTCAATAGAGATTAAATTAAAAAGTATATAATCATATTTTGTAGAGGCGTAATTTGCTTTTTAATAGGTAATGATTACGCCTTTACTTTTGAATGTGGCTTTTAGCTAGGGTATACTTAACTCGTAAATTTAATAGAATATTAAATGTACTATTATATGCACACAGATATAATAGATTTTTTGATTAAAAGAATTTATTCCTTATGCATATAAATTTAGTTTTGAACAGGTGAGTTAATTTGCTTTTTAATAAAAGAAGAATCGGATTATGGCTGATTGATAGTGCCATTATTGCTGTTATTTACTGGGGTGTTTCGCTGCTATCTAACTTTGAAATTGATTCGGTACGTTTTAACGGTGAGTTTACTTTTACAAAATTTTTCGTAATGTATTTATGTATTATGCTTGCCAGATTTATCTCCAGAATCTATAAAAATATTTGGCGCTATGCCAATGTCTCCACGTATTTGAAATTAATGGCAGCTGATGCAGTAGGCGGTGCTGTTTTTATTATATTGGGCAGGTTTAATACGAATCTGAGTTTAGGTGTAACGGGCAGCTCAATTATTATTATGTTGATTATACTGGCTACTCTTGTTAGTCGTTTTGCATATCAAGTAGCGTATGCCTATCAAAATCAACATTCTGATGCACGGCTTAGCAGAGGAAACTCAAGACAGAAAATTCATAAAATTAATGTAGCTATTGTCGGAGCTGGGAATGTAGGGGCGACTTTAGCGGAAGAACTATTACGGAATCCGAGATCACATTATCAGCCGTATTGTTTTATTGATAATGATGGAGATAAGGCCGGAAATAGGATTAACGGTATAAAAGTACTCGGAGCTCATAAAGGCATTATTCAAGATATAAAAATGATGCCGATTCAGGAAATCGTGATTGCGATTCCGGATGCTACTCCTGAAGATAAGGAAAGACTTTATAATCTCTATAAACAGACAGACTGTAAAGTTAAAATTTATGATTACTTGGCGACGGATGAAAGAAGCAGTGACGGAAAAAGAACACTGCGTGAATTTAGTATTGAAGATCTATTGTTTAGAGACAGTCTAAATATAAATTCAGATCGGACACAAGCATATTATAGAAATAAAATCATTTTGGTTACTGGCGGGGGCGGCAGTATTGGCTCTGAACTATGCCGACAAATAGCCGCCTTAAACCCCAAGAAACTGGTTATTTTAGATATTTATGAAAACAATGCCTATGATATTCAGCAGGAACTGATCAGACGATATGGTGAAGATCTGTGCCTGGATACGATTATTGCTTCTGTTAGAGATGTCAAACGCATGGATGATGTTTTTAATGAAGTAAGGCCAGATATTGTTTTTCATGCAGCGGCGCATAAACATGTACCGCTGATGGAAAGAAGTTCTGTTGAGGCGATTAAAAATAATGTTATTGGTACTTATAACGTTGCAAATCTTTCGGAAAAATATGATGTAGAAAAATTTGTATTAATCTCTACGGACAAAGCGGTTAATCCGACAAATGTAATGGGGGCTAGTAAACGGCTCTGTGAAATGATCATACAATGCCGGACAGATAGTACTTGTGATTTCACCGCGGTGCGTTTCGGCAATGTTTTGGGCAGTAATGGATCTGTTATACCTTTATTCAGAAAACAAATTGAATCCGGCGGACCTATTACACTAACAGATAAGCGGATTATAAGATATTTCATGACTATACCTGAAGCCGTTGGTCTGGTTATGGAGACCGGCGCGATGGCATCTAATGGAGAGCTTTACGTACTTAATATGGGGAAACCGGTTAAAATCCTCGACCTGGCTGAAAATATGATCCGCCTCTCAGGTTTAAGGCCTTATAAAGATATTGACATTAAAGAAGTGGGTCTTCGCCCGGGTGAAAAACTTTATGAAGAGCTCCTTATGGAAAATGAGTCACTCGATAAAACTGAAAATGAACTGATTTTTATTGAAAGAGATAAGCCGCTGAGCCGTAAAGAAGTTGATGCTAAAATAAGTATTCTCAGAAAGGCGGTTAAAACTGGAACAAATGAAGATATACTTCAGGCTATAAAAGAGACGGTTCCGACGTTCAGAGAACCTGAGACTGTCAACAGAGAGGCTGAGAAATCACGAGAAATGTGTGAGGCGAACGGTGCGACGTAAATTTAGGTTCTACACGGAATCATGGGGGACAAGTAAAAATAAGTAATTGAAAAGAGAGCA
>CALLQJ010000181.1 GCA_938014865.1 uncultured Fastidiosipila sp. | reverse complement strand
AGTGTATTGCTTTTGCGAAGAAATATGGCCTAAATCCTTATCAACCATCGTCAAATATTATTCGGGCTGCGGGGCTACGTTCAGCGCCAGGCAGCCGCCTTTGGCCACAATATCCAGGAAGAGATGCACCGTCTCTTCGGGCGTTTTGAAATGATCCGTGTAATGGAAGGAAAATTTCTCGCCCAAGGTCGTACAGGTCTCCCAGGGAATGCCGAGATATTCTTCCGGCACGGTCTTCTCGGGCGTGACCACATTTTCCAGGGGGCCGCCGACCGTGCGGTCGCAGACCACGAGTCCCGGCTGGGGGCCATTGCGGAATTCTTCGACCAGTTCTTCCAGATGCAGATCCTGATGATTCTCCGGGCGCACCCAGCCGCCGTCCAGCCAGAGGCAGGCAATATCGCCGTAGTCGTTCATCAGCTCGCGCAGCTGCGTGTGCACCTCTTCCACATACTTATCCCAGATCTCCGGGTGTTCGGCCGGGTCATAGTTCGGGTTGCGGGTTTCGGCCGGCGGAAATTCCGGCGACCAGTAGTATTTTGAATGCCAGTCCGGCTTGGAGAAATAGCAGTGGATTGCCATGCCCTCGTTCCGGAAGGCATCAAACAGCGCCTCCGTCACATCGGCATTTTCCGCGTCATGATACGGGCAGGCGCGGCCGGTGACTTTGTAGTCCGTGGTTTTCGTATCAAACATACAAAACCCGTCATGATGCTTTGTGGTAAAAAGCAGGTAGCGGAAGCCGCAGTCTTTGGCAAAAGAAGCCATCTTGTCGGGACGGAAACGGTAGGGGTAAAAGGTTCTGTTGGCGTTGATATACTGCTCTTTGAAATGCGGAATATCCGTCCAGTCGACATCGCTCTGCGACCAGGCCGCATCGCCGTCCGAGAGCGGCCAGGATTCAAAACTGCTCAGCTGGGCACCGGGCATCCAGTGCATCATCAGGCCGAGCTTGCGGTCCATGAACGCTTCTACGCCCTTTTGTACGGCCGGATCTTCCGGACGGACATACTTCTCTTCGGCCGTGTACGCATGCACGCCGGCATTTACGATTGCTTCGTCATTCGTTTTCTTTTTTTGCATTTTCTATACCTCTCATATATTGCTGACTGTCTGTTATATAAGGAAAGACCAGGACGGCGGTGAGCCGGCCCTCGTCGTCCATTTCATAATGCAAGGAACCTTCCATCTGAAACTTCAGCTGCAGACGTTCATTCACATTGCGGATGCCGAAGCCGTGGGAAACCTTGAGCGGGACATTTTTTTCATGCCGCAGAAAGCGGTTGAGCAGTTCGGGATCATTGCCCCTGCCGTCGTCGCTGAGGCGCAGGACAATGTTATCGCCGTCCCGCTGATGCGTTAATTCAATATGCAGCGGCTTATCATGGGTCTCGGAGGAATGGCGGATGGAATTTTCCACCAGAGGCTGCAGGCAGAACTTCGGAATAAAGTAATCGAGCTCTTCTTCCGGCGGATAGGTGAACTGCATGACATTGCCGTAGCGCAGGCGGTAGACGGAAAGATAGGTTTCACTGATCCGGATCTCATCTTCCACCGGGATCAACGAGTCCGCCTCGGTGATGCTGTAGCGCAGAATTTCGGCAATATTTGCGACGATGTCCGCCAAGTCATCCTGATCCCGGGACAGGGCGATCCAATTCACCAAGTCCATGGCATTAAACAAAAAGTGCGGGTTGATCTGGGCCTGCAGCGAGCGCAGCTCCATCTCCCGGCTCCGGCGCTCACTGGCCTGCCGTGCCCGGTTCAGACGGTTGGCATTATTCATCATATCGTCGAAGCTCCGGCACACGGCCTGAAGCTCCTGATCCTTGTATTTTTCAAAAATCTCCGGATTGTAATTCTCGGTATCTGTAATGCCGGAAATATCCTGCGAAAGACTGATAATGGGCGCCGTAAAATAATCGGAAAAAATAAAGGCCACCGCAGCCGTCAGAATCATGAGAAGCGCCGAGGTGACGATGCTCGGGCGGATGCTGTTCCAGATCAGGGCGTTCACATCGGAGACCGGCGTGAGGTAGATGATTTCCAGGTCGTTGCGCAGCTCGCGGCTTGAGACTTTCCACTCCTGTCCGCCGGACACAATGTCCCCGCCGTCGCTTTCGATCCTTTTTCCGGCCAGTTCCCCGTCCTCAAAAGAAGCGGCCAGCGCTTCCGTCGTGTTTTTCTGCAGGATGACCTCATTGTCCGCATTGCGGATCAGATACGCACTGTTCGGCGTCAGGAAACGCATGGACAAGAGATCCACAAAGTCGTCCGGCTTGATGCTGATCACCAGCGTGCCGATGCCGGCTTTGCTCCAGGGCCCGGTATAGTAGGTGTTCTGCAGGCGGCGGACAAAGAGGATCCTTTCGGAGTCTTCGTCGTAGACCACATAGGTGCCGGCCCTCGTATTGTCGACGGCCTTGAACCAGCCCTGCTCTTTGACCAGGGTATCCTTATAAATCCGGTAGCTGCCTTCGCGGGTGGTCTCCGCCATATCCGCCACCGGAAAGAAAGCGGCGGAGGGCAGGGTTTCGTTTAAGAAAAGCGTGTTTTGAAAACGCGAATATTCGGTATTGTAAAAAAGCGAGTAATGGGTGAACTGAATGTACAAGGCATCGCGGTTTTCGAGCTGTTCGATCGTACGCTCGCTTTCAAAGCTCAAAAGTTCGCCGAAGGCTTTGTCGCTTACCAGGTGCAAAGCCACCTGATGAATAGAAGTCGTAAAAGCGTTCAGGCTGGACGTGTTATAAGAAATGAGCGTCTCCATGGAACGCTGCAGCTGCTGTTTTGTCGAATCGCGGAAAAGCGCGATCGACAAGGCAGAAAACAAGAGAAACAGGGCCAGTAAAGAGGAAACGAGGGTCAGACAAAACTTTTTGCGAATACTCATGTTTCATCCTCGAATGAAAGTTCCGTCGCCTGCAGGGCGGCATCAAAATTTTCTTTGAGGTCGGCAGCGGCGAGGTTGCGGAATTCGCTCGGGCGAAGTCCGGTCTTCCGCTTGAAGACCTTGGCAAAATACTTCGGACTGTCATAGCCGCTGCGGTGCCCGATCTCGGCAATGGTCAGCGAGGTATCGCGCAGGAGCCCGGCGGCATGGCGGATCCGGAGCTCGGTCAGGTAGGTGCTGAGGTTCTGCCCCGTCCGCTGCTTGAAGGTGGTGCTCAAGTGCGAAATGGTCACGTTGAGCTCGTCGGCCAGGGCCGTAATATTGAAATCCACATCGTGCAGATTCTTCTGCAGAAGTTCGGCCGCCTGCCGGGCCAGGGTGCCGGAGGTATCCTGCTTGCGGCTGCTCAGGCCGTTCAGAAGCTCCATATACTGCGTCACGATAATATCCGAGCGTTCGGCCCAGGGGGCGTTCGCATAGACGGCGATCCACTGTTCGCGCAGGGCCCGGGCCGTGCCCTCCTCATTCTCCAGCTTTTCTAAATAGGAATATAAAAGATTCATAAAGAAAATCCCGGTCGCCTTGCCCGTCGAGCCTTTAATGGCATTCAGAAAGTGTGCCGATGAAAAAAGGCGGTCAAAATAGTCAATGTCCGCGCCTTTCAGCGCGTCCATGATCTGCTCGCCCATCTGCTCGGAAAGAAAGTAGCCGTAGGTTTTTTCTTCCTCGCGTTTTTCATTGTAAATGCGGCGGAGGATCTCATCGATTTTGCGGACTTTATCTTTAGTAATAGGTTTTAATATATAGTCGTTTACTTTATAGCGCAGCGCACTTCGGGCATATTCAAATTCGCTGTGCCCGCTCAAAAGAATCACCTGAATGTTCGGATAATCTTCGTAAAGCTTTTTGCAAAGATCAATGCCGTCCATCCCCGGCATGGAAATATCCGTAATGACCACATCGATATGATTGGCATCTATATAAACCAGGGCTTCGGCGGCACCGGAAGGTGTCCCTACTACACGTCCTTCGTAGTCCTCGAGCGACAGCAGCCTGCTGAGCCCGGGGCCTACATGGATGTCATCATCTACTATCAATATGTTCATTTTTTCCTCATTTCTGTCCAAAAATGTAAATCTTTATGGTTTTAGTATAAAAGAAATCTCGAATGTGTAAATATTATCGCAAAACTTTGCACCTTATCCAAAAATCTTGCCATTGTTGGCGGTTTTTTTGGACTTTATAATAAAGACAACGCATCTTTGGAGAGGGGGTCTCGTTGTGAAACAGTCAAACGACCCGGTACAAAACGGCAAATCGACGGCCAAACCCGTCGTCACTGCAAAACGAAAAGCCAACAGACGAACACGCTTTAAGCGCGCATTTCCCTTGACGGTTCTGGCCCTGCCCGGCCTGATCGCCATGATCCTGTTCCGTTACCTGCCCATGGGCGGACTGGTTTTGGCTTTCAAACGCTATCAGATTCCGAAGGGCATGTTCGGAAGCCCCTGGAACGGCGTACAGAATTTCAAATTTCTTTTTGCCACCAAGGACTTCCTGGTCATCACCCGGAACACCATCGGCTATAATCTCTTCTTTATTTTATTAGACCTGGTTTTGCCGGTCACACTCGCCATCATTCTCACCGAGCTGCACAGCACCCGCCGGAGCAAGGTATACCAGACGATCTTCATGGCCCCTTACTTCCTCAGCTGGGTTGTTGTCTCCTTCATCGGCTACGCGCTTTTTGCCAAAGAGGCAGGCATCTTAAATCAGATTCTTACCGCGATGGGCAAGGAGCCGGTTGTCTGGTATTCCACCGGTGAATACTGGCCTTACATCCTGACGATTTTCCACGTCTGGAAGACCTTGGGCTACACCTCGGTCATGTATCAGGCCTCGGTCATCGGCATCCCCGATGATTATTACGAAGCCGCCATCGTAGACGGCGCAACGAAGTGGGAACAGATCTGGCACATTACGCTGCCTTGTCTCAAGACCATGATGATCACGCTGAGCATTCTGGCGGTAGGCCGCATGTTCTATTCGGACTTCGGGCTTTTCTACCAGCTGCCGCGCAATGAAGGCGTGCTCCTGGACTACACGAACGTGGTGGATACTTACGTTTACCGCGCCCTGAAAGAAACACAAAACATCAGCATGGCTTCGGCCGCTAACTTCTATCAATCGATCTTGGGCTTTATTATGATCGTTTCCGTCAACTTCATCGTACGGAAAATCGACCGTGAAAGCGCGATTTTCTGAGAAAGGATAAGCAAAAATGTCCAGCAAAAAGAAATTGACCAAAGCGCAAGAGCTTAATCAAATAAAAGGCAGCACGAACGCTGTATTGAATGTATTCATGATCATTTTTGCCCTGCTGTGCATCCTGCCGGTTATCCTGGTGGTGATCATCTCCTTCAGCAGCCAGCAAAGCATTTATAATGTCGGCTTCTCCTTCTTCCCGGAAGAATGGAGTACGGAAGCTTATGAGTTCTTCGGAAAACTCGGCGACCAGATCTACCGCTCCTACGGCGTGACCTTGTTCATGGCGATTGCCGGTACCCTGATCAGCCTGACCATTACCGCGACTTTTGCTTACGTGATTTCGAGACCGGAGTATCCTTACAAGAATTTCTTCACGATCCTCCTCGTCTTCACCATGATCTTCAACGGTGGCACCGTGCCGACTTATATGGTCAATACCCAGCTTTTACACCTGAACAACTCGGTCTGGGCCCTGGTCCTGCCGATGTGCTTCAACTCGTTTTACGTCATCATCCTGAGGACGTTCTACCGCAGCATACCGAATGAATTACTGGAAGCGGCCCGAATAGACGGGGCATCGCAGATCCGCACCTTCTGGTCGATCATGCTGCCTTTGAGCAAACCGGGACTTGCGACCATCGGAATGTTTACCTTGATTAATTACTGGAACGACTGGTTCCTCGGCCTTCTGTACATTGTCGACAGAAAGAAGTATCCGATTCAGACGCTTCTGCAGAGTATTCAGAACAGCATGACGGCTTTGACCGAAGCCTCCATGAATGCACTGGAATATCAGGAGCTCGCGAAGAATCCGCCGACGGATAACGGGCAGATGGCGCTGACGGTCATCGTCATGGTGCCGATCCTCTGTGCTTATCCGTTCTTCCAGAAGTATTACGTCAAAGGCCTGACGGTCGGCGGCGTAAAGGGCTGATCCTGCAGTCCGAAATAAATAACTGCCTTTTGTTCCTCCGGGAACAGAAAATATAAAAAAGGAGAAAAGGAATGAAAAGACTGAAAAAATTAAGTGCTATTGCATTAGCCGGTGTCATGACCTTCGGCCTTTTGACCGCCTGCGGCGGAAACAACGGCAAGAACGGCGACTCCGGTAAAGAAACAGAAAAAACCGAGGCCAAAGACGACGAGAGCAGCAAGAAGACCGATGCTCCCGAAAAAGAAACGGAAGGCGAAGCCGAGAAACCTTCGGACGATGACGTGGTGACCTTGAAGTGGTACATGTCCATCAACCCCATCGCCGCCGACACGCAGAAAGTCATTGACAAGCTCAATGAATACACCCGCGACAAAATCGGTGTGGAAATTGACTATCAGGTCATTGCGAACCCGGACTACAAAGAAAAGATGCCGAATATCATCAATGCGAATGAATATTATGACATCTGCTTTACGGCCAGCTGGACCACGAACTATCTGCAGAACGTCAACAAAGGCGCGTTCATGGACATCACCGAGCTTCTGAAGACGGAAGCGCCCGAGACCTATGACTTTATTCCGGACGCTCTCTGGAATGCGGTTTCGGTAGACGGTGCCATCTACGGTGTCCCTTCCTACAAAGAAATGGGCTGGCAGGGCGGCCTTTACGTCAACGCCGAAATGGCGGAAGAGTACGGCATCGACCTGAGCAAGGTCAAGAAGATTTCGGACTTTACCGAAGTGCTCAAGACCGTGAAAGAGAAGAGTGAAGCGGAAGGCAAAAAAGTCATCGGCATCACCGGCCTGGCGAGCGGCAACGGTTTCTCGCTGACCCATCCTTATGAGTCCCTTTACGGTACACCGAACTTCCCGGGCGCTTATGCCGTTCCCGAGTTCGACAACTTCAAGAATCATCAGGGCGAAGTCTTCAACCAGTATGCTACGCAAGAGTACGAAGATTACGTCAATCTGACCCACTCCTGGTTTGAAGCGGGCTATACCGCACCCGAGCCGACACAGTATGAAAAAGACTCCGCTCAAAGAGACAATGATTTCAAGAACGGCAACCTTTTCTCCTACGTCATTTCCTACGCACCCGGTGCGAAAGAATCCGCGTCCAAATCGATGGGCTTTGAAGTGGAATTCATCCCGCTGATGGAACCCCTATTCGAAACCAGAAACGCTATGGGCGGTCTCCTGGCTGTCTACCACGGCTGTGAGCATCCCGAAAAAGCCGTTCAGTTCCTGAACCTTCTGAACACGGATAAATACGTCGGTACCCTGATCCGTCACGGTATCGAAGGCGAGCACTACACGGCCGTCGGCGACGACCAGGTCGACAAGACCATGGGCGGCACGCTTTCCGCAGACCAGAACGGCTACGACTACACCTTCGGCTGGCAGTTCGGTACCCCCTTCAACCAGAAATGGGATATCTCCTATCCGGATAACATTGCCGAGCTCTTCCAAGAGTACAATGAAAGCGCCATTGTTTCGCCTCATAACGGCTTCATCTTCCAGGAAGGCGCGGTTGAAACGCTGAGCGGTGCGATCAAGAACGTACTGGCGAAGTACTGCGACGGCCTCGAGACCGGTGCATCCGATCCCGACGAAGAGCTGCCGAAATTCCTCGAAGAACTCGAGCAGCACAACCACCATCTTACGGCCCCCGGTCAGGCTCCGTCG
>CALLQJ010000180.1 GCA_938014865.1 uncultured Fastidiosipila sp. | reverse complement strand
CAATAATCAGAGGACTGATCTTCCTCTTCGTCGTGTCCCGCTAAATTCTTGTTTAGCCTTGTTTAGGATCTTAATATAATATACTTATATGTGAATGCGTATAGGAGGATCTCCCATGGCCTACAGAGAAGACAATTATGAGAGAGCTGTAATAGATCTGTTCCAATCGAGTTTAGGATACAGCTATGTTTATGGTCCCAATGTCTCAAGAGATTACCACTCGCCCTTTTATTCAGATGAGTTAGAAATGGGCATACGCAGATTAAATCCGCATCTTCCCGAGAATGCCATCGAAGAGGCACTAAGGAAAATAAAAAATATTGAAGGAGACGACTTAGTCAGGAGAAATAAGACTTTCACTTATTACCTTCAAAATGGAATGACGATAAGTTATTTTCAAAATGGGAAGCAGCGGTATGAATTAGTTTACTTAGTTGATTATGAGAATCTTGAAAAGAATTCTTTCATTTTAGCGAATCAGTGGAGTTTTATTGAGTACAGCTCTAAGCGGCCGGACTTGGTTGTTTTTCTAAATGGAATCCCCATTGTTGTTTTTGAGCTGAAATCTCCCAGCAGAGAAGAAACAAATGTTGATGAAGCATACTTGCAGCTTCGTAACTACATGAATGAAATTCCGACATTTTTCGTATATAACGCATTTTGTGTTTTGAGCGATATGACAACAACAACAGCAGGAACCATAACGGCCGGCCTTGATCGTTTCATGGAGTGGAAAAGCAAGGACGGCGAATATGAGAATCATATGTATGGCCAATTCGATACGTTCTTCGAGGGAATATTTAAAAAAGAAAGATTATTGGACATCCTTAAAAACTTCATATGTTTTTCAGGTGATACGAAAATAATGAGTGCCTACCATCAGTATTTCGCTGTAAATAAGGCAATAGAGTCAACGAAAACAGCAGCAAAAACAGACGGCAAGGGAGGCGTGTTCTGGCATACACAAGGAAGCGGAAAGTCACTTTCAATGGTTTTTTATGCCCACTTACTGCAGGACGCTTTAAGTTCTCCGACCATTGTTGTGCTCACGGACCGAAATGATCTTGATAATCAGCTGTTTGAGCAATTTGCAAAATGCAGCGATTTTCTAAGGCAGTCACCGGAGCAGGCCCAAAGCCGAGAACATCTGAAAACACTTTTAGCAGGGCGTAAGGCCAATGGGATTATTTTTTCAACAGCACAAAAGTTTGAGGAAGGACTGGAGGTTTTATCAGAAAGACGAAATATCGTCGTCATGACTGATGAGGCGCACAGAAGTCAATTTATAGATCAAAGAGCTGATAAATGGGGACGCTTACATAAATCCATGGGGCTTGTTATACGTGAAAGTCTGCCTAATGCAACATATATTGGATTTACGGGAACGCCGATCTCAACAAAAGACCGTTCGACGGTAGAAGTTTTTGGTAATTATATTGATATCTATGATATGACACAGGCTGTACGGGATGGTGCTACAAGACCGGTGTTTTATGAAAGTCGTGTTGTCAATTTGAAGCTTGATCCGGACATTCTGAAGCTGATTGATGCTGAATATGAAATTATGGCTATGAATGCGGAACCCTATGTCATAGAAAAGAGCAAGCAGAAACTCAGTCGCATGGAAAATATCTTGGGAGCACCTGAGACTATTGATACGCTCTGTAAAGATATCATCAAGCATTATGAAGAGAACAGGCAGTATGAATTGACGGGCAAGGCCATGATCGTTGCCTATAACCGGGCAATCGCAATGAAAATTTATAAGCGGATTTTGGAACTCAGACCGAATTGGGATGAGAAAATCGCTCTGGTGATGACGCAAAACAATGATGATCCGGAAGAATGGAGAGAGATCATCGGCAATAAACGCCATCGTGACGAACTGGCGAATGTTTTTAAGGATAATAACAGCCCGCTTAAAATTGCCATAGTGGTAGACATGTGGCTGACGGGCTTTGATTTGCCGAGTCTGGCAACAATGTACATCTACAAGCCCATGCGGGGGCATACGTTAATGCAGGCCATTGCCCGCGTTAATCGCGTCTACGAAGATAAAGAAGGCGGCTTGATTGTTGATTATGTGGGTATTGCCAATGCTCTGAAGGAAGCCATGAATGATTACACGAAGCGTGATCAGGATAACTATGGCGAAATGGACGTTGCGAAAGTAGCGCTTCCCAAATTTATTGAAAAACTGGAAGTGTGCCGGGATCTGCTTTACGGATATGATTATTCAGCTTTCCTTTCAGATGATGCTTCTGACCTTACAAGAGCGAAAACGATTTCAGGGGCTGCAAATTTCCTTAGTGAAATAAAGGGCAGCAAAATGCTTGTTATAGATGATAATTGGGAAGAGTTTTCTAAGGTTGCTGAATTTCCTGAGCCCTACGGCGAAGACAAAACACTCAAAGAGCATTTTATTAAAGAAGCTTTTCTCTTAAAACGTGCATTATCGCTCTGCCGCTCATTGCTGACGCCCGAACAGCGCCTGGAAGCGGCTTTTTTTGAGGCGGTGAGAACAATGCTGACGAGAATCGGAGGCGGCCCCAAAAAGCTCTCCTTGAAAGAGGTCAATAAGAGAATAAATGAGATACTGAAGGAAGCTGTTAATACTTCAAGTGTTATTAATCTGTTCTCTGAATTGGATACAGGCCTGTCTATTTTTTCAGAAAAGTTTTTGGCTGATATTGCACGCATGAAAGAAAAGAATATTGCAGTTGAGTTATTGAAGCAGCTTCTCAATGAGCAAGTAAAAGTATACAAACGAACAAATCTCGTTAAATCAGAAAAGTTTTCTGAGATGTTAAATCGTACGATGAAGACATATTTGAATGGTATGATTTCTAATGAAGAAGTGATCAAAGAATTAATTCGGATGGCTAACGAGATCAAACAGGCGCAGACTGAGGGGAATAAACTTGGTTTAACAGATGAAGAACTGGCTTTTTATGATGCCATAACAGAGCCTGCGGCCATTAAAGATTTTTATACGAACGAAGAACTTGTCCAATTAACAAGGGAGCTTACCGAATCCTTAAGAAAAAGCCGTACGATAGACTGGCAGAAAAAGGCCTCTGCCAGAGCGGGTATGAGAAGAAGGGTCAAAAAACTATTAAAAAAATATAAATATCCGCCAGAGGGTATGGAAGAAGCCGTTAAAGTTGTGATTCAGCAATGTGAATTGTGGGCTGATACTTAAAATAAAATCGCCTCTATTTGTGCTTTTTATAGCCTAATATTTAAAGTTAAAAACTAAAATCCCATTTTTCTTTTATTTTCCTTGCGATGACTTTTGCACTTGACCAAAATTCAAGGAAAAAATATTGAAAAATAAAAACCACAGAGACAGGCATTGCAGGCTCTTGTGTACAGGGTTGCGTTTCAGTTTAATTTGCAATTCCCGGTACAAGATTGCGTTTCGGTTTAACTTGCAATTTGCTCATGGCCTGCGGTATAAATGACTCGGAACCCTGGAATGCCGGGAGGAGAATTTGACAGTTCAGGAAGCCGGGGAGGAAGAATGAACCGAGCGAAAAATATAATCAAGTCTGTCCTGATGATCGTTTTATTTTATGGGATTAATTTTTATGCCTGGGACTGGCTTGTCAGTAAGAGATGGCTGAGCCCTGCTTTTGCTTCGTCGGCGGTTTATATCGTATTGTTTTTTATTGCGATTTTATTGTTCGGGAAAGACTTAAAGCGGCAATGGAAGGCGTTTAAAAAAGAGATCAATTGGAAATTTTTCTTGAAAATCATTTTATGGGCCGGCCTGGGCGTGCTGCTCTCAATTGTTTTTGTTTATCTGGGAGGTCTGATATTTCCGGATGGCGGAGGCACTCAAAATCAGGAAAACCTTGATCAAATGAGTCAAGCAATTCCGCCGCTTCTCAGCTTGATATTGATGGCGGTTTTTGCTCCGATCATAGAGGAGCTGACTTTCCGACATGCGTTCTTATCTTCAGTGCCTGAGAAGAATAAGGTATTACTAGTCGTTTTAAGCATTCTGTCTGTTATCGCATTCGATAAAATCCATATTGCTGATCCTTTTACAATGCCAAGTCAAGCGATTGAGTTTTTTTATTATTTAGGTTTAACGCTTGCACTGACGAGTTTTTATTTTTACGGCAAAAGAAATATTTGGTATTCCATTTGTCTGCATTCATTTTTAAATACGGCAGGCTTTATCCTGATGTCTTTAGGACGGATCTAAGCGTTTGAGTAAAAAATTCAAGGCGGCTTCTTGCATTGTACTTGCCTGCTCGTAGCCTGTCGGGTAAATCTTCATTTTCTGATGATCGGTTTAGCCGAGTTCGGTATACACTTCCGATAATCTGCGATTGTTTTTATAAAGAGCATGCATATCTGCTATATTTTACTATTTAAAAAAGTAAGATAAAAAAGCCCCGCGTCATTCGGCCGCATTTCGTCTTTTCATTAAAGCATCCCGAAATTTTTTTATGCTGTTAAAATAACAGCATAGACGGGAGGAAAAAGTGATGCTTGGAAGAACGAAACCCTGGGATTACGGTAAATTATCAATCAGTCCCGATAAACGATTTTTTGTTAACGGCAGCACATCTTTTTTCTGGCTGGGCGATACGGCCTGGGATCTGATGCAAAGACTTTCTGAAGAAGAAAGCAGGCTCTATCTTGATAATAGGGCGCTTAAGGGATTTACCGTCATTCAATCTGTACTGATAAATTTTAAAGATACCGGCGGAAAAGTCAGTAATCAGAAGTTTGAAGACTGCGATATAAGAGACATAATAAGCGCAAAGAATACGCCTTATTGGCAGCATGTGGATCAAGTGATAGCTTATGCCGAAGAGTCCGGTCTTTACATGGCTTTGCTGCCGGTCTGGGGAAAAGTACTTAAGGCGGGTTATCTTACAGAGGAAAATATGCCTGCTTATGCTGACTTTCTGGCAGAGCGCTATAAAAATCGACCGAACATTCTCTGGCTATTAGGCGGAGATATTCGAGGCGATCTAAATTTTGATTTATGGGATCGTTTTGGCCGAAGATTGAAAAAACACGATCCGGATCGCCTGATCGGCTATCATCCTTTTGGAAGAACATCGAGTTCTTATTGGTTTAATGACTGTGACTGGCTCGATTTTCATATGTTTCAAAGCGGGCATCGGCGATACGATCAAAAGATCATGAATGCATGGGACGAAGCAAACGATTCGGAGCCTTGGTACGGCGAAGACAATTGGCGTTATTTACGACATGACCGAAGCTTAGATCCTCCTAGACCTGTATTAGACGGTGAGCCGAGTTACGAAGAAATTCCGCAAGGCTTACATGATCCGTCCGAGCCTTATTGGCAGTCCGGGCACGTGCGCCGCTATGCGTACTGGAGTCTTTTATCCGGTGCAGCCGGCCATACCTACGGGCACAACTCAATCTTCCAATTTTGGGGAAAAGGCTACGCAAAAGAATTCGGAGCTCGTGATCCATGGCAGGACGCCATTCATCATGACGGCAGCGCTCAAATGGGTATAATGAAAAAGATCTTAGAAGATTTTAATTTTCAGGAAGCAAAGCCCTCGCCCTTCCTGATCTCGGATCAGGGTGAGCGAGAAGCGTATATACCGGTACTTGCGGCAGAAGATCGCTTGCTTGCTTATATTTATACAGGCCGCTCTTTCAGCCTGAAAACATCCAAACGAGCCATGGAGCTTTACTGGATTAATCCGGAGAACGGCGTCTGCAGTTATGCGGGTCAATATGCCGCACAAGACAGCCTTCGCCTGCGCCCTCCGCAAAAGAAAAGCGCAGAAAAAGATTATCTGCTTTATGCTGTCTCTTGCCGGAATTAAAGAAAGAGGTTCAAGCATGTCCAAACCTACCCTACTCATCACTGCTTTTGATCCCTTCGGCGGCGAGAAGCAAAACGCATCCGAAGCCTGCCTTCAAAAGCTGCCCGATAAGCTCCGTTCGGCGCATTCCGAGCGGCTTTTCCGCCTTAAAAAAACTGTATTGCCGACCGCTTATAAAGCCGCTTCCGAAAGCCTGCTGAAACTTTTTTCAGAAGCCGAAGAGCCCTATGCGGCCATCATTCATCTCGGCCAGGCGGGCGGTGCGGCGGCCGTCCGGCTGGAACGTATTGCCGTTAATCTTGATGATGCGGCGCTCCCTGATAACGCGGGAGAAACGGCGGAAGACAGAATCATCCGGGAAAACGGTCCGGCGGCTTATTTTTCGACCTTGCCGGTAAAAAAGATGCGCGACAGCTTGCTTAAGGCCGGTATTCCCGCCGTCGTCTCAAACAGCGCCGGGACATTTCTCTGCAATCACGTGATGTATGAAAGCCTTTACTATTGTGCCCGGCACGAAGCGTGGAGCACCGCTCCGTCAGGCTTTGTGCATCTGCCTTTGCTTCCGGAACAAGCTGCCCGGCAGAAGCAGGAAGCGTCGATGGCCGCGGATCTCAGTGCAAGAGCCGTTGAAATTCTCATCAGCCGTTCAGACCTCTGAAAAGGCGCCGGCCATGTACGCGTCTTTACTCAGCTTCTGTACACGACGCACAAAATTTATCCGTTCATCCGCGGCTTTTTATGATAAAGTGAGAGAAAGTAAGAACAGAAAAAGAGTAAAGACAATGAAAGAAAAGAATATATCAGACGAAAAAAGCCGAAGACGCGATAAAATTAATATTTTAGTGACGATCGATGCGAATTATATCGGCCCGCTGAAGGTCATGCTCAAATCTCTGGCGCTCAATAATCCCGATGAACTTTTTCATATCTGGCTTCTGCACAGCAGCGTGCCCGGCAAAGACCTGGCGGCCCTGTCCGAATATTCGGCGGCACAGGGCATGTCCTGGACCGCCATAAAAGTCGGGCGGGAGCTCTTTGAGTCGGCCCCTATAACGAAGCAGTACCCGCGGGAAATGTATTATCGCCTCCTGGCGCCGTTCCTGCTTCCGGCATTTCTGGATCGCATCCTTTATCTGGATCCGGACATGCTGGTCCTTAATTCTGTCCGGCCCTTATGGGAGATGGCCTTAAAAGACAATACCTTTGCTGCTGCATCGCACAGCATTATTTTTGAAATCGTCCATAAAGTCAATCGGGCCAGGCTCGGTACCACAGGCAGCGAGAATGATTATTTCAATACCGGCGTTTTGCTCATGGATTTAAGCAAAGCTCGTAAACTGATTTCTACAGACGATGTTTTTTCCTATGTCCGGAAAAAAGCTGAGCAGCTGCTGCTGCCGGATCAGGATGTATTCAACGGTCTTTACGGCTCGCATACGCTGCCGATTAACGATGTGATCTGGAATTATGATGCGCGCTATTATTCTGTTTATTTGTTCCAGAGCAACGGAAAATGCGACATGGACTGGATCATGCGCCACACGGTCTTCCTGCATTTTTGCGGCAAGAAGAAACCGTGGAAGAAAAAATACTCCGTGCGCTTTGCTGCCCTGTATAAACACTATATGAATCTCATTAAATCCGAACGATAATTGTTTATAAGAAACGACATTGCTTTATAACGACAATGCTTTATATTATAATTCCTTTATAAGATAAGTGATTATAATCTTCAGGAGATTTTGTGGACTTTTTTATTGCTTTATTGATTATTATCGCGCGCGGACTTTTGTTCGGTTTTTCTGTACAGTCGATCGTGTATAACAAAGGCTACGAAGAAAACTGGTTTTGGCTGGGCTTTTTCTTGGGCATCATTGCGCTGCTCCTCGCGCTGGCGAAACCGGACCGGATCGTTTACGTCGATTCGGACACTTCAGAGCTGCCTGCAGCGGGACAGCCGGCTTCCGCACCCGCCGAGAACGGATGGCGCTGCACATGCGGCCGAATAAATCCTAATTATGTCGGAAAATGTGTCTGCGGCCGGCAGCAGACGGAAGTCTTAGTTGAAAGAAAGAATAAAGAACTCCTGAAAGAGAAGGGCGCGGCAGCCTTTTCCGCGTCTTCGCTTGCGTCTTTGTCAGCAAACACGGAAGAAAGAACAAAAGCAAAAGATGCCGGCGGCGGAGCAAAGTCCGGGAACGGGGAGAAGGCGTCCGGGACAGAGGCGTACTACAAAGCTGAAGCGGCAAAGTTAGATTATCTTTATAAGCTTCGCAAAATGGCGGACGAGGGCGTCAT
>CALLQJ010000179.1 GCA_938014865.1 uncultured Fastidiosipila sp. | reverse complement strand
TATGGCCGAGTAGGCATCGGTCCCGGTGGAGGTGACGGCCCGGCAGGTAAAGGTGGAATTATTGCCGCCTCCGTGCTCCGCCTGTACCACCATGGCCAGATCCAGGACGCGTGCTTCGGTCTCGGTAAACTGACCGTCCGGACGCGTCAGACGCAGAATATTCTGCGCCGTGCTCATCTTCGGGTCGGGCGCATGAATAAAGAGGCTCTTGCCGTCGATATAATGTTCCTTGGCCATATGCGCATAGGAGATCAGCACCGGAAAGCGGGCAATCATCTCCATCGACTGCCGGAGAACGTTTTGACTTGAAATATCATCCGCCCGTTCATCATGTGCATAGAGGCCCAGAACACAGCGGGCCAGCTTATTCATCACATCCCGGCTCGGACTTTTGAAGATCGTATCTTCCACGAAATTCGGCGGCAGGCTGCGCAGCGAGGCCAGCGTTTCCTTAAACAAACGCAGCTCATCGGCAGTCGGAAGCTCCCCGAAGAGCAGAAGAAAACAGACCTCTTCAAAACCGAAGCGGCGTTCTTCCCAGAAATTCGTCACGATATCACTCAGCGAAATGCCGCGGTAAAAAAGCTTGCCTTCCGCCGGTATCTTATCTCCGTCATCAATATAGTAGGAGAAAACTTCGCCGACATCGGTCAGGCCGACCAGGACGCCGGTCCCGTCGTTGTTGCGCAGGCCTCTTTTTACGGAATAGCGTTTAAAGAGCTCGGGCGGAATCGGACGATCTGCCCGGGATTGCTTAAAGGTTTCTCCTAATGCCTTTAAATTCTCGTTCTCCTCATACTTGATCATTGCTCTGCCTCAATTCTCCATGCTCCGCACTCAGTTTTCCTCTGCCGTTAAATTCAGAAGGCCTCCGGCCAGAAGCATCGCCCGTTCTCTTGCGGAAACATTCAGCACACATTCATAAACTTCATCTTTGCTGAGATTCTTCACCTGCACCGGCTTGCCCTCCGCCGTCGCTTTGACTTGTTCACGGGCATTTTCAATGCGCAGGATATCGCCTTGTTCAAGACGATCATAGTCTTCTTCCTCTTTGAAGACCAGCGGGAGGATGCCGTTGTTGATCAGGTTCGCTTCATGAATCCGGGCAAAGGATTTGGCCGTGACCGCCGTAACCCCCAGGGCAAGCGGTGCTAAAGCGGCGTGCTCGCGCGAAGAACCCTGCCCGTAATTGCTGCCCGCGGCAATAATGCCGCCGCCCTTTGCCTCGGCGCGTTCCGGGAAGTCCGGATCGCAGGGCGTCAGGCAGTATTCGGCGAGCTTGGGCACATTGGAACGATACGGCAGCAGCTTCGCATTGGACGGCATAATATGGTCCGTCGTGATATTGTCCTCAAGCTTAATCAAGACCTCGCCTTCAACGGTATCCTCTAATGGCGTATGCTCCGGCACTGGTTTAATATTCGGTCCCCTGACCACCTCAACCTCGCTGCCGTCAGCGGGCGGCTCGAGGATCATATTGTCGTTAACCAGGAATTCATCGGGCATCTCCGCTTCGGGCGCCTCTCCTAAGCTGCGGGGATCCGTGATTTTCCCGCTGAGCGCTGCCGCCACCGCCGTTTCCGGCGAAACCAGGTAAACTTCGGCATCCGCCGTTCCGCTGCGTGCGTAAAAATTGCGATTGATGGTGCGAAGCGACACCGCCCCGCTCCGGGGCGCCTGCCCCATGCCGATGCAAGGTCCGCAGCCGGCCTCCAGAATTCTTGCCCCCGCGGCAATCATCGCCGCCAGCGCACCGTTTTCCGCCAGCATATTAAAGACTTGCTTTGAGCCCGGCGCAATCACCAAAGAGACATCCGGGTGCACCGTTTTGCCTTTCAGGAGCTTGGCGGTTTTCATCATGTCGCTGTAAGACGAGTTGGTGCAGCTGCCGATATGAACCTGATCCACTTTAATATTTTCTGCAGCCGCTTCGCTGACTTTATGCACCTTATCCGGCATAAAAGGATACGCAATAAGCGGTTCGAGTTCGGAAAGATTGATTTCCACGGTTTCGGCGTAGACCGCTCCCTCATCCGCTTTCAGCTCCCGCCAGTCCTCTTCTCTTTTTTGCGCCCGCAGGAATTCCAGCGTCTTCTCATCCGACGGGAATACGGAAGTGGTCGCACCGAGCTCCGCCCCCATATTGCAGATGGTCGCCCGTTCCGGAACGCTCAGCGAGGCTGCACCCGGCCCCGTGTATTCCATAATTTTGCCGACCCCGCCCTTGACGCTGAGCCGTCTCAAGACTTCCAGAATAATATCTTTTGCGGTCGTCCAGGGCTTAAGCGCTCCCGTCAGGCGGATTTCCGTGACCGCCGGCATCTTGAGATGATAGGCGCCTCCGCCCATGGCCACCGCCACGTCGAGGCCGCCGGCTCCGATGGCCAGCATGCCGATGCCGCCGCAGGTCGGCGTATGGCTGTCCGAGCCTAAAAGCGTCTTGCCCGGAACCCCGAAACGTTCAATATGCACTTGATGGCAGACCCCGTTTCCGGGACGGGAAAAACGCACCCCGTAATGCGCGGCCACCGTCTGCAGATACTTATGATCATCCGCATTTTCAAAACCCGCCTGCAGCATATTATGGTCAACATAGGCCACGGAAAGTTCGGTTTTCACCCGCGGCAGACCGAGCTCTTCAAACTGCAGATAGGCCATGGTGCCCGTTGAATCCTGCGTCAGGGTCTGGTCGATGCGGATCCCTATGTCCTCACCGGTTTTCATCTCCCCCTCAAGAAGATGCTCTGCGATAATCTTTTCACTTAAAGTCTTCGGCATAGTACGTCCTCCGTATCAAGACGGCAGCAAAAACCGCCGTAATCTCCCAAATTAAAACATAGGGATATTATGCTGAGGAAAGCACGGCTCGTCAATGAACAAGGCCCGCCGGAGAAAAAATCAGAGCTTTTCCGGCACTTTTCCGATAGATAAGTTTCGCTTATCTCACCGATACGCAAGGCTTTTTCCGGAAAAAAGCCCGGCCGAAGATCGTTTTATTCCGGCTTCAGCCGACAAAGGTTTTGCCTTCCGGCAGGACGATCTCATCTTCTTTCTGGCTGCGCAGGGCAATCAGTAAAGCAAAGGAGAAAGGACCGATCCGGCCTAAATACATGGATAAAAGAATCGGCAGGCGTCCCCAGAAACTGAGGTTTTCCGTCTGCAGGGAGGTCACCCCTACCGTACAAAGCGCCGAGAGGCTTTCGTAAAGAAGATCGACCGCGCTGAAGTCCCCCGCCGCCAGTGCGGCCCGTTCCGTCAGCGTCAGGATAAAGGTTGAAAGAGCGGCAATCAGCGCCCCGCTGAAGACAATGGCAAAGGCCCGCATGACATTCTGCGCCGTGATTTTATGGCCGAAAAGATAGACCCGGCGATTGCCGCGGACATTGCTCTTCCAGCTGGCCGCCACGATCGCACAGGTGCTGACCTTCATGCCGCCGCCCGTGGAAACCGGTCCGGCGCCGATGAACATGATCAGGCACGCTAAAAGCTTAGACGCCGTGTGAAGGCCGGACTGATCAATGGAATTAAAGCCCGCCGTCCGCAAAGTCGCTGCCTGAAAGAAGGCCGCCTGAGGCCTTTGATAAGCGGGCAGTGCGCCGAGCGCACCTTGGGCACGGTTGCTGTTTTCGAGCAGGAAAAAGGCCAGGCTTCCGAAAAGCAGAATGCCGCCGGTCAGTTTGAGGACCGTCTTGCTGTGAAAAGAAAGCTTTTCTGTTTTCCGGTAATCAAAAAGCTCAATCCACACCACAAAGCCGAGCCCGCCGAAGGTCAAAAGGAAAGCGGAAACGAATAATATAACCGGGTCCTGTCCCAGGCCGGTCAGACTCGCATAGCGGCCGAAGCGGGACCCTAAGAGATCAAAACCCGCATTGCAGAAGGCCGAAACGCCCTGAAACATGCCGCAGCCGAAGGCCTCTTTTGCCGGCATATACTTCATATAGCGAAGACTCAGGATCAGGCCGCCCGTAAATTCAAAGAAAAAGGTGATCTTAAGCACGCGGCGGACCAGTTTATACACCCCGTCTGCGCTGTCGCTGCCGACCGAATCCTGCACGGCCCTTAAAACCTTAAGGTTCATTTTGCGTTTGCTTAAAGAAAAGAAAGCGGCAATGATCGTGATCAGACCGACGCCGCCGACCTGAATCAGACATAAGAGCACGACGTGGCCGAAGGCACTCCAGTAGGTCCCCGTATCCACGAGCACCAGGCCGGTGACGCAGACCGCCGAACAGGACGTAAAAAGCGCCGTAAAAAAATCCGTTGCCTCCCCGGAGGCTGAAGACAGAGGAAGCATCAGCAAAAGAGCCCCCGCTAAAATCATAAAGGCAAAGCTCAGCGCAATCAGGCGCACGGGACTGGCCGTCAGCCAGAGCATAAATGAGCGGCCTTTGCTTTGCGAGACCGCCTTATCGGAAACATAATCGATGCGGTGCTGCCGCCCGATGACGGCCCTGAGCTCTTCGGCATCAGGTCCTCCGCCGGGCGCTTTGCGTTCAGCTGCCGCCAGGATCTCATCCTCCTGAGAAAGTGCTTCTTCCTTCCCGCGCTCCGAAAGGGCCTCCGCGTCCTTGCTCTCGTCCGGCACTTCCTTTTCCGTTTCCGGAAGCGGATCGACGGGCAGGACCGCCCGGGTCCTCTTCTCCTGCTCTTTTTTCTTCTCTTTATCCTCGTCCATAAGATACTCTTGCAGATTGCTTATTCTTTATTTTCCGGGCATCGCTTCATCCGGGCGGATAAAACGGTGCCAGATTTCTCCGAAGTCTTCCTGGTCACAGACCATCTGCAGCGCGTCGCCGGCCCGCATGACAAGATCGCCGGTCGGGATCAGCACCTCACCCGAGCCTCTGCTGACCAGAACAATACGGCTGTCCCCGACAAAATCGTAGTCCGCCAGCCGCTTGCCGCAGGCATCGCTTTGCGGATGCAGCGGAACGGCTACAATGGCCTTGGTGCTGCCCGGAATATTATACGTCACGCTCATGCCGCTGAAGGACACTTCCTGGTCAATCATGCGCGCAATAATCTGGGTCGCGGAAAAGATTTTATCCACGCCTAAAATTTTCATCAGATTATTATTCCGCGGATTATTGACCTTCGCAATGGTCAGTCCGACGGAAAACTGGATTTTCGCCATCTGGCAGGCCACCAGATTGCTTTCATCTTCCCCAGTCAGGGCAATCAGCATTTTCGCATCCTGCGCCCCCGCCCGTTCGAGCACGCTCACATTTGTGCCGTCCCCGTGGTAAACTTTCGCGTCAGGATAAAGGTTGGCGGCCCGTTCACAGACTTCCTGACGCCGGTCAATCACCCGGATATCGTAAAGATTCTCCTCCGAAAGCATCCCGATAAGATCGGATGCCACCTTATCACCGCCCACAATAATAATTTTATTCCTGTTCATGGCTTAACCCTCTTCCGGCAGCGAAACGAGGATCACATGCTCCCCTTCGCTGAAGCGATAGTCGCGGCTGACCAATTTCAGGCTGTTTTCTTCGGCCACGGCCAAAACATGCACTTTCAATTTCTTTTCCACTTCCGCCACCGTCACCTCATGCCAGCTCTCTGTCACCTGCCGCAGATCGTAGCGGATCGGATAGCCCAGTACACTCGTCTGATCCGCCGCCTGAGAAAAGCCCAGATACCCCAGTATTTTTTCCGTGGTCATCGAGGTTGAACAAACCGTCACCAGCCCCAAAGCCTGGTAGATCGCTTCGTTCTCCGGATTAAAGATGCGGACAATCACCTGCCCGATTCCGTAAATTTTATGCGCCATCTGACCGACGGTAACATTGATATTTTCATTATCGGAAATACATAAGACCGCATCTACATTTTTGATGCCCGCCTTTTCCAGGACCCGCATATCGAGCGGCACGCCCCGGGTTTTGCTGCAGTCTAAATGATCGATGTTCAAAAGTTCTTCCGCGTCTTTTGCAATCACGCTGATCGCTTCGCCGCTTTGAAGCAGAATTTCGGCCAGATCTGCCGCAACCCGGCCGCAGCCGATGATTAATATTTCCATATTTATCCTTTCTCCGATCTGTCCGCTCTGCCGTTCCCCTGCTTTTAAAGCAGCGGCTCACGCAGTTTATACAGCAAAATCGCCGCCGCGGCCGCCGCATTTAAAGACTCGGCGCCGCCCGGCATGGGAATGCTCAGGCGCTGATCCGCCGCATCCAAAATCTCTTGCGGGAGTCCCCTGCCTTCATTGCCGATCCATAAGCTCAGACGCTCCGGCCGGCGGAACACAGGCAGCGCCGTACCTTCCGCGGCCGCTGCCAGGACCGCTGTCTCCTCGGCCCGGCAGTACCTGATTATTTTACGGCTCTCTTTTTCTTTGTACAAGGGCAGGCGGAAGGAAGACCCCATGGCGGCGCGCAGGGCTTTGCTCTGAAAAGGGTCGGCACAGTCTCCTGCCGTAACGGCCGCATCCCAGCCCATGGCCTCGGCCGTGCGGATCATCGTCCCCAGATTGCCGGGGTCCTGGATCGTTTCCAGAACCAGAATGCTCGCGGGGCCCGCCTTGAGATCAAGCGCCTCCAAAGGGCGAATCGGAGGTCTCTTTGCAAGACAGAGAATGCCCTGCGGGTGCATGGTATCGGAAACGCTTTTAAATAAAGACTCGCTCAGCACAAAACGCTGCGTCTCACTATCCCCCAGTGAAGCGGCCTCCCCGGCCAGGGCTTCGGTCGAAAAAACGGCCTCAATTTTAAGACCGGACCCGGCCGCCTCGCGGCAGAGTTTCACCCCTTCGGGGATGCAGCAGTCCTTCCAGATGCCCTTTCCGCGTGCCGCTTCGTTCAGTTTCTTAACCCATTGGTTTTGCCGGCTGCTGATCGTCTGTCCCACAGCTGCTCCCTCCCGTTAAAAAAAGCCCCGCTCTCGGCGAGGCTGTTCGTTGTCTTATCACACGAAGCAATCAAAGCGCGGCCTTGGCTGCTTCTACGACGGCGCTGAACGCTTCCGGATCGTTGACGGCCATATCGGCCAGGATCTTGCGATCCAGTTTGATCCCTGCTAAATCCAGTCCGTGAATGAAACGGCTGTATGTCATGCCGTTAAGACGGCAGGCCGCATTAATACGGGTAATCCACAGACGGCGGAAGTCTCTTTTCTTCTGCTTGCGATCGCGATATGCGTACGACAGCGACTTCATCACCTGCTGATTGGCTACTTTATAAAGCTTGGATTTGCGTCCGTAATAGCCTTTGGCCATCTTTAATACATCTTTATGTCTTGCCCGGGCGGTTACACCGCTCTTTACTCTTGCCATGATCTACACCTCCGCTTCTTATTTCTTCCCGTAAGGAAGCGCTCTTTGGATACGCTTGGCATCTGCATCGGATGCTACGGTAACACCGCGCAGATTTCTCTTCTGCTTGGTCGTCTTGCACGTGGCCTTATGTTTCTTGGCACCGCGCGAACGAATCGGCTTACCTTTACCCGAGAAGCGAAAACGCTTTTTCGATCCTGAATGTGATTTTTGCTTAGGCATACTCTCATCCTCCTCTTGTTTAAAGCTTAAAAGCTCGTGTCTTTACTTTTTATCCTTTTCCGGCATCAGGAACATCACCATATTCCTGCCTTCCATACGGGGCTCCCGGTCTACCCGGGCAATGTCGCCACAGGAATCAACGAAACGTTCCATCACGTCATACCCTTGATCGATATGCGTCATCTCGCGTCCGCGGAAACGGATGTTTACTTTTACGCGATTGCCGTCATTCAAAAAACGCACGGCATTTCTGACCTTTACATCAAAGTCATGAACGTCCGTCGTGAGTTTGAGGCCGACTTCTTTGAGCTCTATCGTTTTCTGACTCTTGCGAGCCTCTTTTTCTCTCTTTGACTGTTCGTACTGGTACTTACCGTAATCCATGATTTTGCAGACAGGGTTATTCGGATCGGGATTCACCAGGACTAAATCCATCCCGGCACTTTCCGCCATATCCAAGGCCTGATTGCGCGGAACGATGCCGACCATCGTCCCCTCTTCGTTCACCAGGCGCACCCGGTCAAAACGAATCTCTTCATTGATTTGATTTCCTGTTTTCCTTCTTCTGGCAGCTATGGTACAATTCCTCCTTTGGTTTTTTCCGAAAAAAATAACGGATTCTCTGAAGAACCCG
>CALLQJ010000178.1 GCA_938014865.1 uncultured Fastidiosipila sp. | reverse complement strand
AGGAACTGCCGGATCCCGGGAAAGCCGACGCCGCCTGCCAAGCACTTGAACAAAAATTCCTCCAAGAAGACGAGCAGCGCCGCGGCTTCCTCCATCTCAGTTTGCAGCTGGCGGCAGCGCAGCTCAGTTATGAAAAATATCAGGCAGCCGGCCTTCCGGACAACGTATTTTATGCCACGATGGATTGTTTCAGACGCTTCCTTTATGAAACAAAAGCCCGCTCGGGGCAATGGCTTTATGATCGTTATCAATGGACATGGCGTCAGACTTCCTGTCTGATCTTTCGCTTCGGCTCCCTGGAATTTGAATGTAAACGAGCGGATGATGACGAAATACCGGAGCGTCTGAATAAGGGCGATGCCATTTTAAGTGTGCATATTCCTTCGGATGCAGATTTGAGTTCGAGAGCTTTGGCCGAAAGCTACCGACAGGCCGAGCAGTTTTATCAAGGCATCGGTCAAAAATTTTCTGTTTACGGAACCCCTCAAGCCGTGATCTGCCGAAGCTGGCTTCTGGCACCTGCTTTAGAGCCTTTCCTGGCGGAGGACTCAGGCATCCGTCGTTTTCGGGAAGACTATGATTTGTTTTCGCTAAATGAAGAAGACGAGAGCTTTTACGAATGGCTGTTTAATGATCGAAGGCAGCCGGATACTTTACCGCAGGACAGCAGTCTGCAAAGGAAAGTGAAAAGCTTCCTTCTGGAAGGCGGAAAAATCGGGCTTGGCCGCGGCGAACAGAGGTATTTTACGCTCTGATTTCTGAGTTTTTTCGCAAAGGCCCGATAAAGCAAGGCCCGCGGAAGCGGGCTTTTGTTTATGCAGATACTACAAGAAAATAAGAAGTGCAGACAGCTTTTTGTATAAATACTAAAATAAAGACAGTAATTTGAAAATCTTCGTCATAGGAATTATGACAATTTCACGTTAAAGTGGAATAAGAAGAAGTCTACGGAGGTGGAGTACACTATGGCTTCCTACTTAGCAATTGATATCGGTGCTTCCAGCGGCCGGCATATTTTAGCCCAATTGGAAAATAATAAAATTGTCACCAAGGAAATTTATCGTTTTCCGAATGCGGCCGAGGAAGGCGAGGAAGGATTAGTCTGGTCGATCGACCGTCTTTTTGAACACGTTTTGGAAGGCCTGAAACGCTGCGGGGAAGAAGGGCTGACGCCCGATTACCTGGGCATCGACACCTGGGGGGTGGATTTTGCGCTGCTTGATGAAGCAGGCGAGCGCATCGGTCCTGTTTTTTCCTACCGCGACGAGCGCACGCAGGGGATGGACGAGAAGGTGGATGCCTTGATCCCGCCGGAAGAGCTTTATGCACGTACCGGCATTCAGCGGATCATCATCAACACCATTTACCAGCTTATGGCTGTTAAAGAAGAGCATCCCGAACGTCTGGAAAAGAGCAAGCGTCTTTTAATGACGCCGGATTATCTGAACTATCGTCTGACGGGAAAAGCGGCGGAGGAATATACCATCGCTTCGACCTCGGGCCTTTTGGATGCGAAGACAAAGAAATGGGATCGCGAGCTCATTGAGCGCTTGGGCTTGCCTTCTGAGATTTTCCTGGATCCTGTGATGCCGGGAACAAAACTTGCCCCTTTAAAGGATGAGATTGCCGAAGCCGTCGGCTTCAATTGCGAAGTTATTCTGGCGCCGGCCCACGATACCGGCAGTGCTTATGTTGCGGTTCCCGCCCAAAGTGAACGTGCCGCCTATCTTTCCAGCGGCACCTGGTCCTTGCTGGGAACGGAAGTGCCGGAGGCGGTCCTCAGCGAAGAAGCGGCGGAAGCAAACTTCACCAATGAAGGCGGCTTTCAGGGGCGCTATCGCTTCCTGAAAAACATCATGGGCATGTGGCTGGTCCAGAATATCCGCAAGGAAAATGACAATAAATATTCCTACGGTGAATTGGCCGATATGGCGGCGAAATCTTCTTATGACGGCTTGATTGACGTCAATGAAGATCGTTTCTTAGCGCCCGATTCCATGACCGAGACCATTCTGGAAGCCTTGGAAGACGGCGGCTATAAGAAGCCGGAGGGACTTCCCGATATTTTGCGCACGGTCTTTCGTTCCCTCGCACTGTGCTATCGGGATGCCATCGCCGAGATGAATCAGATCAGCGGCCGCGAAGCAGATTGCCTGCATATTGTGGGGGGCGGCTGCCAAAACGAATTTTTGAATCAGCTGACGGCGGATGCCTGCAGAATTCCGGTTTATGCCGGACCTGTGGAAGGCACGGTGTTAGGGAATGTTCTGGTGCAGATGATCGCTGCCGGTGAAGTTTCCGATATTGAAGAAGCACGTCAGATCATTCGCAGAAGTTTCCCGATCAAAAAATATGAACCGGAGGTATGGACTTAATGAACAGATACGAAAGCGCAAAAAAGATTTTTGCAGAACGCGGAGTGGATGTAGAAGCCGCATTAGCCAAGCTCAGTGAAGCGGCGATATCCATCAACTGCTGGCAGGGCGATGATATAGCGGGTTTTGAAAACACGGGCGAAGCGCTCAGCGGCGGTATTCAGGCGACCGGGGATTATCCCGGAGCGGCACGCAATGCCGAAGAGCTGATGGCCGACTTTGATCAGGCGCTGAAATATATCGGCGGCAAGAAGAAATTAAATCTTCACGCCAGCTATCTCATCACGGATGAGAAGGTGGACCGCGATGCGATCAAACCGGAGCATTTTGATGCCTGGATTGATTACGCGAAAGAACGGGGCCTGGGCCTGGATTTCAACAGCACCTATTTCAGCCATCCGATGGTCAAGGATAATCTGACCTTGTCCAGCCCGGATGAAGAGGTCCGGCAGTTCTGGATCCGCCACGGCATTGCCTGCCGGCGTATTTCTCAATATATGGCGGAACAGTTAGGCGAGCCCGTCGTGCACAATACCTGGATCCCGGACGGAATGAAGGATGTGCCGGCCGACCGCATGGGACCCCGAGCCAGACTCAAGGATAGCCTGGATCAGATTTTTGCTGAAAAGATGGACAATGTGATTGATTCGGTGGAATCCAAAGTCTTCGGCATCGGGCTGGAAAGCTATACGGTGGGGTCTTCGGAATTTTACATTGCCTATGCGGCGACGCATGAGGATGTCTATGTGCTCCTTGATGCGGGCCATTATCATCCGCAGGAATACATCAGTGATAAATTGCCGGCGCTCCTGCTCTTCTTTGATAAGATTCCGCTGCACGTCACCCGTCCCGTACGCTGGGATTCGGACCATGTGGTGGCGCTGGAAGATGAGATCCGCAATATCGCGATTGAAATCGTCCGGAACGACGCCTTGGACAAGGTCTTGGTCGGCCTGGATTTCTTCGATGCGTCCATCAACCGTATCGCAGCCTGGGTAATCGGAACGAGAAATATGCAGAAAGCCTTGCTTTATGCCTTGCTGCAGCCGCATGATCGCCTGAAGGAATATCAGAAAGAAGCGAAATATACCGAGCTTCTGCAGGAAACGGAAGAAGCAAAATTCCTGCCCTACGGCGATATTTGGGAGCATTGGTGTGAAACGCAGGGTGTGCCCGGTGATTTTGAATGGTTTGAAGACCTGAAAAAATACGAGGCCGAGATTCTGAAGGAGCGTGCGTGAATGGCAGCGGCTTGTGATGTAAAAATAATGCAGGACTTTATCCGCTGCTGCAATGACGGCTGGGAACAAGGCTGGCATGAACGAAACGGCGGAAATCTCAGTTACCGGCTTCGGGAAGAAGAGGTTTCGGAGCTTCGGCCGTTTTTCCGTGAACCCGGTGAATGGGTCGAAATGGGCGTTCAGGCGGAAAATTTAGCCGGTGAATATTTCATTGTCACCGGCAGCGGCAAGTACTTCCGCAATGTGATCGAAGCGCCCCGCGACAATATCTGCATCGTCGAAATTAATGCGGAAGGCGACAGCCGGCGGATTGTCTGGGGGCTGGAGGACGGCGGGCAGCCGACTTCGGAATTTCCGACACATTTTATGAATCATGCGGTGCGCAAAAGAGTGACGAAGGGGGAAAACCGGGTGATCTATCATGCGCATGTACCGAGCCTGATTGCGCTCACCTATGTTCTCCCCTTGGACAGCAAAAGCTTTACGCGTGTGCTCTGGCAAAACGCCACCGAATGCCCCGTGGTCTTCCCGGGCGGAGTCGGTGTGGTGGAATGGATGGTGCCGGGCGGTTCGGAGATTGCCCTGGCGACCTGCAAAGTCATGGAAGACTTTGAAGCCGCGGTATGGGCGCATTGTTCTAAATGCACGTTAACATTGAAAA
>CALLQJ010000177.1 GCA_938014865.1 uncultured Fastidiosipila sp. | reverse complement strand
CAAAAACTATCTTCATCTCGAAAGAGAAAATCCTTTAAAAATGCTTTTAAAGCCTATTGGCAATTATATGTTTTAATTTTGCCTGCAGTTATTTATTTTATTGTTTTCCATTATCTTCCCATATACGGGATACAGATAGCGTTTAAAGATTATAAAGCAGTAGACGGAATCTCAGGCAGTGCATGGGTCGGATTTAAACATTTTAAAACCTTTTTTAATGCCTATTATTTTAAAAGGCTTCTGAGCAATACATTTTTGCTGAACATTTATTCTATGCTGTGGGGATTTCCGCTGCCTCTCATTCTGGCAATTCTCTTAAACCAAGTCAGAAGTCCCGGCCGAAAACGCTTTATACAGACAACAATATATGTTCCTTATTTTATTTCTACTGTCGTTCTGGCCGGAATGCTTTATATTTTCTTATCCCCCAGCAGCGGAATATTTAATGTTTTGAGAGAATCTCTCGGTAAAAAGGCAGTTGATTATATGTCTGATCCGGATGCCTTCCGCACGATTTATATTGCGTCGGGCGTTTGGCAGGGGGCAGGCTGGGGAACCATTCTATATATAGCCTCACTTTCGGGCGTGAATCCGGAACTTTATGAAGCCGCTGAAATTGACGGCGCAAATATATGGCAAAAAATTCGGCATATTGATTTGCCGAGTCTCATTCCTGTTGCCACGATGGTATTTATTTTAGACTGCGGCAAGCTCCTGAACAGCAATACGAATAAGGCCTTAGTGTTACAGACGGCGGGG
This sequence comes from uncultured Fastidiosipila sp., assembly GCA_938014865.1. Classification (GTDB taxonomy): domain Bacteria; phylum Bacillota; class Clostridia; order Saccharofermentanales; family Fastidiosipilaceae; genus JAAYZH01. The sequence goes on along the minus strand of CALLQJ010000177.1, from coordinate 5,692 downwards.
AATGTACCGAAATCCGATATTATCGGTGTCTATGTCTACAATGTCGGTTTAGGTTCCGGGCAATTTTCTTACACGGCGGCAATTGGTTTGTTCGTAAATATCATCAATTTTATTCTGATTATTTCAGTCAACAAAATTTCAAAGAAAGTTAGCGATATCGGGATTTTCTGATCCGGAAGACATAGGAGGATGAGTATGAGTGCAAAGAAAAAGAAGAAAAACAAACAAAAATTAAGTTCAAGCAATAAAGCATTTTATATTTTTAATTCTGTCTTTTGGATTATTGTGATGTTTGTAATCCTTTATCCGTTGTATCTGGTGATTATTGCTTCTGTTTCGGATCCTGATGCACTTGTCAGAGGTGAGGTCATTTGGCGGCCGGTTAATTTTTCCCTGCGCGGCTATAAGGCAGTATTTAACTATAAGGAATTAATAAACTCCTACGGAAACTCGATTTTTTATACGGTCAGCAGTGTAATTTTGAGCATCGCTGTCACGCTTGCCGCTGCCTATCCTTTATCCCGCCCCAAATTTCCGGGCAAAGCGTTCTTTAATTTTATTTTTATTTTTACTATGTTCTTCGGCGGCGGTCTTATTCCTACTTTTCTCACGATGCAGGATTTAGGCTTATATAATACGCGTTTGATTATTATTCTTATGGGATGCGTGAGTGTCTGGAATTTAATGGTTACCCGGACTTTTATCCAAACGAGTATTCCGGAAGATTTATACGAAGCGGCCGTTTTAGACGGGGCCAGTCATTTTGATTATTTTTTCCGCTGTGTTGTTCCTTTAAGTAAAACAATTATTGCAGTACTGACCGTGTATTACGGTGTCGGAAAATGGAATGATTACTTTACCGGACTGGTCTACCTAAGAGACCGCAAATTGCTTCCGCTGCAGACAGTGCTGCGTGAAATACTGGCGACCTTGCAGATCGATAAGTCCAGTGACTACATGGTGAGTATGGCGGAAGATGCCGAAACCATTGCAGAAGCCGTAAAAACAGCCAATGTAGCCAAATATTCGATTATTGTTATTTCAACCGTTCCGGTCGTTATTTTATATGTTTTTTTGCAAAACTACTTTGAGAAAGGTGTCATGATCGGATCACTCAAAGGTTAATTAAATATTCATTTTAGGAGGTAAAAAATGAAAAAGTTACTAAGTGCTTTGCTCGCAGCTGCGGTGCTCATAATGCCTATGGCTGCCTGCAATTCCTCATCGTCCGGTGAGTCAGAGAACAAAGAGAAGAAAACAGAACAAGAAAACGTTGAAAATCAGTCCGATGATCAAAATGAAAGCAATTTTAATGAAGAAGGTCTTCCGATAGTCGACGAAAAAATTACCTTGGACGTTATGCTCGGTATCCGGGATGTGGATTCGCTTCTGGAGCCGAATGACATGGAATTGATCCAAGAGCAGGAAGAAAAAACGAATATTCACGTTAATTGGGACATGATTAAAGGAAGTGATTGGGAAACAAAAGTTAATTTAATGTTCGCTTCCGGTGACTACCCCGATATCTTAATGTCTAATAATACCAGTGTAAATGTAGAAGAATACGGGGTGACGCAGGAACTCTTAATTCCGCTGGATGGCTTGACAGAAAAGTATATGCCTAATTACACGGAAAGAATCAATGCAGAAGAGTCAGACCCCACGGTCAGTCTGAAAGCGTCAGACGGCAAAAAATATTCAGTGGGATATCTTGTCGGACAAAATATTAATACAGAGATTCATTTATTCATTAATGAAACCTGGCTGGACAATTTGAATTTGGATATGCCGGAAACCATCGATGAATTAACGGATGTTCTGAGGGCTTTTAAGACAGAAGATCCCAATCAGAACGGTGAGCAAGATGAAATCCCCGTTGAAATGCTTTTAGATGAGTGGGGTTATGGTGTAAGAAGGATGATGCCCATGTTCGGAATTCCCGCTTCACCGAGTTTATGGATTTATCTGGACGACGATAAAACCGTACAATTTACACCGACGCAAAAAGGGTTCAGAGATTGCCTGGAGTGGGTACACACGCTTTATGAAGAAGAACTTGTTGATCCGGAAATCTTATCGCAAGACAGTAATATTGTAGAATCCAAACTGGCAGAAGGAAATATTGGTTTCTTTACGGCTTGGAGGCTTTTGGCGATGGGCTTTGATGACGGTGTCGGCAAGGACAGTGTACTCTTTATGCCTGCATCTCCTGAAGGTGTCGAGCCTAAGTTCCCGCGGCTTTTGGAACTTGCAAGCAACGGCGCATTTTTAACAAAAACAAACGAACATGTGCCCGAAAGCCTGCGCTGGCTTGATTCTTTGCTTGAGACTGAAACCATGTATTCTCTGTATCACGGTCCGAAAGGTTCCGGCTGGGAATATGATGATGAGAACGGCAAAATTAATGTTATTCAAACCAATGTTACAGGAACCAAAGACTTTTTAGACTGCAATACGATGTTTTTTGCACCGGGTGAGTATATTTCAGAAGTGTTTAATATGTCACCTCAGCGTATTGAAAAGACAGAGTACGGGAAACGTTATGAGGAAGCGGGATATATCCAGAAGTATTCAAATGATTACTTTAATATGGCGCCTTTAACTTCTGAGGAAAGAAATGACTGTGCGCTTATTGAAACAGATATTAACAGTGCGGTACAAGAAAATATGGCCACTTTCATAACCGATGGTATTTCGGATGATGACTGGAATGCTTTCGTGAAGATGTTTGAAGACATGAACGTAGAAGAGTATGTGAATACATATCAGAAGGCCATTGACAAAATGGATTTAGACTGAGGCTTTGCCCGGGCTCCGGTTACAGGCCGGAGCCCTTGCTTTTTGTAAGAAGTAAAACATGTTAAATTAATAGCTGAAAAGTATTGAAGATATGGCGAGTTGAGAAAAAATTCGAAAGGCAGAATCGAGTGAAATTATCCGACAGCTTAAAAAGTAAAAGCTTATGGTTGTATATCGTTTCGTTCAGCGTGCTTTTTTTATTTGTATTCTTGCTGATGGGAACGTATCTTTACATGTTTTTTTACCGGACCATGGAGAAAGATTTTGAACAGTCCAATAAAGATTATCTTTTCTCAATCACTACACAACATGAAAATAATATGCAGGTCTTGACGGATATCATGAGCCAGATGAGTCTGGCGGAAAATAAAGTTGAATTTTATCTGGATGAACAGCCTCAAAAGAGTTTTGATTTAAAAGACAGTCTTAAGCAATATGTTTCCGTCAGTCCGTTTTTTAAAGATATCTATTTTTTCTACCATCCGAATACCTATCTGTATAACCCAAGTACCTCTATGTCTTTAGCAATGTTTTTAGACAAAGGTTTAGTTTTAGAAAATACTACTCCGAAACAATTAAAGGAAGTTATCCTGGGAGAAGAACCGGGCTTTTATATTTTGCCTGAACAAGCGGCAAAGGGTTTGCTGCTGGACAGATCTAAGGAATTATTTGATTCGGTTCTTGTTTTTATCCTGCCGATGGAACCAAAAAGAAACAGCAGTATTATTTTCATAGTGGGCAATCGCTATTATGATGAACTTTTTAAAACAGTTACAGAAGATAATCGCAGCACCTATCTTTTTTATGAAGACCGATTGATTTTAAAAAGAGGACCGGCGGATTTTGTGCCTGATATGACTGTGTTTTCGAAATACGAAACTCCTGATACGATCATCCAAGAAGAAATTACCCATGAAAATAAAAATTATTTAGCCTCCTGGCATGAAGGGGAGAGCGGAATAAAATACTGCACCATTCAGTCTTATGACTTGTTTGAAAATAAAATTCTGGCGAATCAGGGAAGAATATTTTTAGTTTTAGCGCTCAGCAGTATACCTACTTCGATTGTCTTTTGGCTGCTTGCTAAAAGTTTAAGCGATCGTGTGAAAGATATCGGCACACTGCTCGGAGCTGAGGAATCGTATGATCTTGAGCAGCTCAGATTAGGAGTGCGTAATCTTATTGAAGACCGGGAAGAAAGCTCGGAGCAAAAACTTCTCTATTACCGCACACAGTTTATAAGAAAACTAATTGCTGTTGATTACACAAGCCGTGAAGAAATGCTGCGTGCAGCAGCGCAGGTCGACTTAGAGATCAATAAGCCTTTTTTTCTTATTGCTATAACGGCTTGCTATGAGAGTAAAAAGCAAAGCACATGCAATGAATTATTATTAGATGCTATACGCAGTCAAATCGGAATTGACGGATACGGAATCCATTTAATCAATAATAATCAGAGTTTGTTTGTGCTCTTCGGAGATGATAAGTCTTTGCTCCGAAAGACCTTGGAGTATCTCTTCAGCGTCGGAAATAATTACTGTGAACATTTTATTATGTCTGCCGGTAATATACACGATAATGTCATGAATGCGGATAAAGCCTATTTAGAAGCAGATGCTGCCTTCAATTCGAGATTAATGCACGATAACAGTCAAATTATTTATTTTAATGAGGCCGTCATGCAAGAACCTCAGTTCATCATTTCCGAAAATTATCTGCGGCGATTGAGGAATTCAATAAGAAGGCGTTCGATAAAAGAAAATGAAAAAGTCATCGGGGAGATTTGTGAGAAACTGAGATCAAGCGGCCAGTCTCTTTTAACCTTCAGGCTTTTGTCAAACGATATTATCAGAATGCTGATGTCTGAATGGCCGGAGCAAATTAATAATTACAATAATGCCTGCAATGTTTTTGCCCTTACACAATGTCATACTATAGATGATTTCAAAAACATATTGACGGAAGTCAGTCAGCGCTTAATGCAGACGCCATTAAAACATGAAGATAAAGACGAAGGTCTCATCAATGAAGCCATCGATCTGATGAAGGAGCATTATACGGATCCCGACTTTACGATCGGCGCGCTGGCAGATGCCCTTGAAATAAGCGGGGCATCACTGGCTGTCACATTTAAGGAAAGCACGGATCTGAGCCCCTCCGATTATCTCACGATGCTGAAAATGGAAAAAGCGAAAGAACTTCTGCTGGAAAAAGACTACCTGGTAAAAGAAGCGGCGGATTTCGTCGGCTACAGCGATTCACGCGTCTTTATTCGCAGATTTAAAGCTTATACCGCTATGACACCGGGACAATATAAAAAACGTTACAAAAAGCGGGATGAAAACGAAGAGGATTAAAGATATAAAGAAGGAGAGTTTGTCTATGCGCTATCAGAATCCTGTTATAAGAGGTTTTCATCCGGATCCGTCGATCTGCCGAGTCGGCGAAGATTACTATACGGTAAGCTCCACATTTGAATACGCACCCGGTATTTCCTTATTTCACAGCCGGGATCTTCTGAATTGGGAGCAGATCGGAAACTGTTTGGATGGCATCGAGGATATTGATCTGAGTGCTGCAAGTGACTCCGGCGGGGTATGGGCAGCTACAATCTTTCACCATGATGATCAATATTATGTTACGGCTAATGTACAGGAACAGGGAAATTTTATCATCCGCACAGATGATCCTGAAAAGGGCTGGTCCGAACCCTTGTGGATTGACGCAGGCGGCATTGATCCTTCACTCTATTTTGAAGACGGAAGATCCTACTACTTAACAAATGAAAGCAATGAAGCCGGAAAGGAAATGATATGCCTTGCGGAAATTGATCTTAAAAGCGGTCAATTGCTCGGGGAAATGGAAAGTATTTGGCACGGTACAGGCGGAGGTT
>CALLQJ010000176.1 GCA_938014865.1 uncultured Fastidiosipila sp. | reverse complement strand
CGAAGCACCCGAGCACTTTTTCCCGGCCAAGGTACCGGGCGCCCTGCAGGCGGATTATGCGGCCGCCTATGACCTGCCACCCTTTTACGAAGGAACAAATTACAAAGCTTACGAAGCCTTGGAAGATTATTACTGGCGCTATCGGACGAGCCTTTATTTTGAATTGGAAGACGGGGAGACGGCGCAGCTGATCTTTAAAGGAATTGATTACCGTTTTAAAATCTTTATCAATGACAGACTCCTGCATGAAGGCGAAGGCATGTTCACCCCCGTAAGGCTTCCCTTAGATGCCTATCAAGGACAGGCGCTCCGGATTGAGCTTCTGATTTTCCCGCCGCCTAAGGCGGACGCGAGCCAAAGCCGCACACAGGCACGGGAAAGCTGCAAACCGGCCGCCTGCTACGGCTGGGACTGGCATCCGCGTCTTTTGTCTTCCGGCATCTGGGATGAGGCCTATCTGCTGATTGAGCCTAAACCCGCGATCCGCTCTTTTGAGCTTTCGTATCGTCTGAGCGAGGATCTCAAAGCCTGCCGGCTCAAGGCCGTTCTTTCCCTGAGTGAAGAGGCCGAGGTCCGGGCAAGGCTCTCTTTTGAGGATGAGACGATCGCCGAATATAAAGGGCGAAGCGAGGATGGCGTTTTTTCCGCCGTACTGGAGACGGAGCATCCCAAGCTCTGGTATCCCCGAGGCTGCGGCGAGCAGAATCTTTACCGGCTGACTTGTGACGTGCTCCGTGAAGACGGCTCCGTCGCCTCTTCAAGAAGCCGCCGGATCGGCTTCCGCCGTTCCCGGCTCCGGATGAACGAGGGTTCGTGGGAAGAACCGCGCGACTTTCCCAAGTCCCGTTCGGATGCCCCCGCGCAATTGGAAATCAACGGCGAAAGGGTTTTTGCTAAAGGTTCTAACTGGGTCAACGCAGAGGTTTTCCCGGGCGAGATGACAAAAGAGCGCTACGAAGAACTTCTGACGCTCGCGGAAGAAGCGCATATGAACATGCTGAGAATCTGGGGCGGAGGCTTTGTCAATAAAGAAAGCTTCTATGAGCTTTGTGATGAAAAAGGCATCATGGTCTGGCAGGAGTTTCCCTTGTCCTGCAATAACTATCCCGATAAGGATGCCTATCTGGCCGTCCTGGAACAGGAAGCGCGGAGCATCATCAGACGGCTTCGCAGCCACCCTTGCGTGGTCCTGTGGTGCGGCGGCAATGAACTTTTTAATAATTGGTCCGGCATGACGGAGCAGTCGCATGCGCTGAGGCTTTTGGATAAGCTCTGCTATGAAGAAGACCGCTTCACTCCCTTTATCATGACCTCGCCTCTGAACGGGATGGCGCACGGACATTATGTGAATTACGACGAAACGACGGGCCGCGAATTTATCAGCGATCTTATCAAAAGCCGCAATACCGCCTATACGGAATTCGGCGCGCCCGGCCTGGCGTCTGCGTCTTACATCCGGAAGTTCATGCCGGAAGAAGACTTTGAAGACTGCAGGCCCGGCAATCCGGTCTGGCGGGCCCATCACGGCTTCGGCGCCTGGCAGGGTCTGACCTGGGCGAGGCTGCCGGAGGCCTTGTACTATTTCGGATCGTATGAGAATACGGAAGATTTATGTAAAAAGACGGCTATGATCCAAGCTGCGGCATATAAGTCTTTATTTGAGGAAATGCGCCGGCAACAGCCGCGCTGTTCCATGGCCTTGAACTGGTGTTTCAACGAACCCTGGCCGACGGTGGGGCAAAATAATCTGATCAGCTGGCCGGCCGAGCCGCGTCCGGCCTATTACGCCGTGCAAGAGGCGCTGCGTCCGCAGCTTCTGAGCGCAAGGGTCCGGCGGCATCGCTGGACGGCGGGCGAAGAGTTCCGGGCGGAACTTTGGCTGCTGAATGATGCGGCCTGCGAGATTCCCGCCGGCCGGCTGCAGGTGTATTATGCCTGCCCCGGGGAGGACGGTTCTGATTCTGAAAATGATGACCCCGGAAGTGATGAAAAGATTTTATGGGGAAGTCTCTCGTATCCTGCCGTCCCGCCGCGGCAAAACCTCTGCCTCGGTGAAATCTGTTTCCGTCTGCCGGAGACGGAAAAAAAGACCTTCGGGCTTTTTCTGGAGGCCGAGGGCCGGGAAGCGCTGAATTCTTCCTATTCTTACTTTCTGCGGCAGAAAAAAGAGGAAAAAAGGGCAGAGACACAGAATATTTTAAATATTTAATCTTTTTTTGCAAAATAATTAGGCGACTTGTAAAATAAACTGAAATAAAAAAGGCTCGCCACAATTCTGTACAATG
>CALLQJ010000175.1 GCA_938014865.1 uncultured Fastidiosipila sp. | reverse complement strand
CTCTTCCGATCTGCAAGGGCCTGAATCAGTCGCTGGCCCTGGCCCGCTCCGGGGCGGAGACCTATCATGCGGGAGCGATCGGCGAAGACGGTCTCTTTCTGCGGGAGATGCTCCGGGAAGCAGGCGTCAGAACGGATTATATCTCTGTCTTAAATGAGATTCCGAGCGGACATGCCGTGATTCAGAATGATGCCGGAGGCGACAATTGCATCTTGATTTACGGCGGCGCCAATTTTGCGATCGGAAAAGAAATGATTGATAAAGTACTCTCCGCTTTTGACCGGGGCGACCTGATTGTTCTGCAAAACGAAATTAACAATCTGCCGTATATTATGGAAAAAGCAGCGGAAAAAGGGATGCGCATTGCCTTTACGCCGGCGCCGATGCGGGAAGAGGTCCTGCATTATCCTTTGGAAAAGCTTGATTATCTGCTTTTAAATGAGGTGGAGGCGGCGCAGATTTTAGGCTTGGAAAAGCTTCCGGACGATTATACGGATTTAGCGAAGGCTTTAATCAAAAAATTCCCGGCCCTGAAGATTGTCCTGACCCTCGGGGCTGCCGGTGCCGTTTATGCGGATGCCGGGCGCATCATTCCGCAAAAGGCTTATCCCGTAAAGGCCGTCGACAGTACGGGAGCGGGGGACACCTATGCCGGCTATTTTCTCGGAAGTCTCATGACCGGGGCTTCTTTGGAGGAGGCACTGGAACGGGCGTCTAAAGCAGCGGCTTTGGCCGTGACCAAAGAAGGGGCGGCACCGTCTGTCCCGCTGAAGGAAGCTCTTGAGGCTTTTGAGATTTAAACCATTCAGGATTTAAAGAGAGAAAAAGCGGCCGGAGTTTCGTCTCGGCCGCTTTTTTTATCTTCCGGATCGGGCAAGTGCTGTTCTTATGGTTCAGGAGAAGGGTTCTCTTTCCATGCTCAGCAGCTGGTATTTTTTCGGTGTGATCCCGAGCGTGCGGGTGAAGGTCTTATGAAAATTCGAGTAATCGTTGAAACCGGATTTCTTGCAGGCGTTCATCGCCGATTCGCCGGAGGTGAGAAGACTTTTGGCAATGGAAATGCGGCGGGCCGAGATATATTTATTGATGGTAGTCCCGGTGGACTGATTGAAAATGCGGCAGAGATAGGATTTTGAAATGTAGAAATTTTTGGCAATTTGGTCCAGGGTCAAATCTTCGAGAAGATTATCATTGATGTATTCCAAAATCGCGGTTGCCTTTTCATCGAAATGGAAGGTCTGTTTATTGTCTTCATCCGACTTGTCGCAGCAGTCGAGGAAGTGACGGTTTAAGAAAATGAAAAATTCCAGGAAGGCCGCCTGCTCCTGCAGGTCCGCGCCGTAGCCGGAGATGGTGGACAGTTTCTGAATGAAGAACATAAAGGCATGCTGATCATCCTTATTTAAGGAAAGGCGGTGCCGGTATTCGGGCGCCGGACTCTCAAAGCAGGCCGTCAGATCGGTTTCGGGAGTGGAGAGCCGTTTCAGATACTCCGGGTGGACATTGACCACGACGCGGTCGTGATTGCATTCTTCGACCTGGGTGACGCAATGGCTGGCGTACTCTTTTACAAAAAAGACATCGCCCGGGGCGATGGGATAGTTTTCGGATTCAATCAGAAACTGCCGGCCGCCCTGAATGGAAAAATAAAGCTCATGGCAGCTGTGCACGTGGATATTAAAGGTCTTTTCCTCCGAGCGCAGACGGGCAATGGAGAAGCGTTTCGTTTCAAGACATTCATCGATGGCGTCCTGGCAGGTATTGTGTAAAATCATGTGCAGCTCCTTTGCAATATGCCGTTTTAGCATAGTTTAGCCTTTTGTGCTCAAAAAGCCAAGTTTTTGCGACAAAAGGAGACAAATATGGTTTATATTTATCTATTTGCATGATAAACTGTATATAATAAGCCAGAAAACTACATGAAAAGGAGTCAATGTATATGGTTGATCTGAAGGCATACCCTGAATTAACAGTCAGCGAATTGCAGGCTGCACTGGACTTTGCAACGGATCAGGTGCGGGCAAATCTGCCTGATTTCACCTATGCTTGCCAAAGTGATGCGAGCAAAGATCTTTTTTATTTCCAAGATGACAATGTTGAATGGACGACCGGCTTCTGGCCGGGCGAAATCTGGCTCTCTTATGAGCGCACCGGGGATCCGACATTCATGTATGCCGGCCTGATTCTGGTCCAAAGTTTTCTGGACCGCATCGAAGAGAAAATCGAAGTTGAGCACCATGACATGGGCTTCTTGTATTCGCCTTCCTGCGTTTCGGCTTATATGCTGACCGGGGATGAATATGCCCGTTCCGCGGCGCTTCAGGCGGCGGATCAGCTGATGGGCCGCTGGCAGGAAAAAGGACAGTTCATTCAGGCCTGGGGACCTAATAACAGCCCCGAACATCATCGCCTGATTATTGACTGCCTCTTAAACCTCGGGCTCTTGTACTGGGCGTCGGAGGAAAGCGGCGACGGACGCTATGCGGATATTGCCCACCGGCATATTGAAACGACGATTAAATACGCGATCCGGGAAGACGGTTCGGCGTATCATACCTTCTACTTTGATCCCGAAACCGGCGAACCGGTGAAAGGCGTGACGCATCAGGGCTATAAAGATGATTCATCCTGGGCGAGAGGACAGGCTTGGGCGGTTTACGGTACGGCGATCAGTTACCGCTATACCGGCATTGAGCAGTATAAAGAGGTCTTCCGCAAGACCTTGGATTATTATCTGGAAAAGCTTCCGAAGAATCTGGTGCCGTACTGGGATCTGATTTTTTCGGACGGTTCGGATGAGCCTTGGGATTCTTCTGCTTCGGCGATTGTCATCTGCGGTCTTCTGGAGATGGCGGATCTGGTCGATGAGGACGAAAGAAAAGAGTACCGGACCCTGGCTTCGAAGCTGATGAAGGCGCTGATCGACCATTGTGCCGTGAAAGATCCGGAGGAATCAAACGGACTTTTAAAACACGGGACCTATGCCAAGCAGTCGCCTTATAACCCGATCAAGAAGAATAACGGCGTGGACGAGTGCGTTTCCTTCGGCGATTATTTCTACTTTGAGGCGCTGACGCGTCTGAACGGGAACTGGGATCCTTATTGGTAAAAGGACAAGGGCTGTGCCGGCCGGCAGGGCTTTTGTTTCTTAATGTAGAATGGTAATAGTAAATTATATTATGAAAGGATATATAGAAAGACTATGGACACAAGATATTCAGTAAATCCGAGAGATGTAAAACGGTATACGACACAGGAGCTCCGCGATGAGTTTCTGATTACGGACCTTTATCAGCCGGATACGGTGCAGGCGGTGTATTCGCATGTTGACCGTATGGTGACCTTAGGCATTATGCCGGTCGAGAAGACGGTTTCGATTGATGAAGGCATGGACGTCTGGCACACCTTCGGTGTGGATTATTTCCTGGAGCGCCGTGAAGTCGGTTTCTTCAATATCGGCAAAGACAGCCGCGGTGAAGTGATTGTCGACGGCAAGAGCTATGAGCTCGGCTACAAGGACTGCATCTACATCACAAGAGGCCATAAGGAAGTGCTCTTCAAGAGCCTGACGCCGGATCATGCGCCGCGTTTCTACGGTGTTTCGGCTCCTGCGCATACCAGCTATGAGACGCGTCTGCTGACGATTGAAGATGCGAACAAGAATCCGATGGGGTCGGTGGAGCTTTCGAATAAGCGTACGATCAATCAGTTCATCCATCCGGATGTGCTCAAGACCTGCCAGCTTTCGATGGGCCTGACCCAGCTTGACAAGGGCAGTGTCTGGAATACCATGCCTGCGCATACGCACGAGCGCCGTATGGAGATTTATACCTATTTTGAAATTCCGGAAGACAATATTGTTTTCCACATGATGGGCGAGGGCGATGAGACCCGTCACATCGTGATGCACAATTATGATGCGGTGATCAGTCCGTCGTGGAGCATTCATGCCGGGGCAGGCACCAGCAATTACACCTTCATCTGGGCGATGGGCGGCGAGAATCTGGCCTTTGATGATATGGACCATATCGAAACTACGGACCTGCGCTGAGATGCTTGAAAAAAAAGAAAAATTCTTTGACGGCTTGACCAAGCTTCGCCTTTCCGTCGTACGCGGCGGGAAGGAGCTTGTTTCAAGCGATTCTTGCGTTTTTCCCCGTCTCGCCGTGGAGGAAGAATACGAGGACGGTGACCTCATCGTCGTCGAAAGCGAGAAGCCGGGTATTTGGCTGAGACTGCGTCTGGACGCTTGTCTGGATGAGGCTTTGGTCTATCTGGCCGAAGATCGATTAGTTTATCATGTTCCCGTCGGGGAAAAGAAAGTGGCCATGAACCCGCTTTGCTTCTCCGGCAAGAATAAAATGATCACGGCCCGCGAGGCCCGTGCCGAAGAAATCAAGGGCTTTTGCAATTTATGCTTTAATCCTTACGATCAGCATGAAAACGCCATGAGTTTCCCGCATGCCCATGCCAATGTCGAGACGAGAGGCGAGGCCTGGTTTGCCGCGCGCAACGCCATCGACGGAGAGTATGCCAATCACGGGCACGGAGCCTGGCCTTATCAGAGCTGGGGCATCAACCGTGATCCCGAAGCGGCGATGACCGTTGAATTAGGACCCGAGGCGGAAGTCTCCCAGGTCCGGATCACCATTCGCTGCGATTTCCCGCACGACAGCCATTGGACGCAGGCGGATCTGGTCTTTGATGACGAGATTCTGCAGACCGTTCCTCTGGAAAAAACGGATACGCCGCAGGTCTTTGATCTGCCGGTCCCGATCCGCTGCCGCCGGGTGCGTCTGGAGCGTCTGATTAAGGCCGATGACGATTCGCCTTTCCCGGCGCTGACGCAGTTTGAATTGTGGGGTGAAAGACTGTGAGCCGTGTGAAGAAACCCAATATTCTCTACATTATGCCGGATGAATTCCGCCAGAGGGCCATGGGGTTTCGCGGTGAAGACCCGGTCAAAACGCCGAATATCGATAAGCTGGCGGCAGAAAGTCTGGAACTGGAAAATGTCTTTTCTAATTATCCGGTCTGCAGCCCGCATCGCGGCATGCTATTCACCGGGCAGTATCCTTGTACAACGGGGGTCATGGGAAACTGCAATTCCCAGACCCGGCAGTTTTATGTGAGACTTCCCGGAAATAAAACGTGTCTGCCGGATGTTCTGCATGCCCAAGGCTATACCTGCGGCTATGCGGGCAAATGGCATTTGGACACGCCGGAAGAAAGCGATGCCGAGTACCTGGAACCGCGCCGGGACGACGGCAAGATCTGGGATGCCTTTACCCCGGTGCATCGCCGGCATCATTTTGATTTTTGGTTTTCTTACGGCTGCAACGATCAGCATTTAAATCCCCATTACTGGGATAATACCGATAAGGCGGAAGAGGTCCGGGAATATCCCGGCCGCTGGTCGCCGGAGGTGGAAGCGGAAGAGCTCATTGCGTATATCAAAAATGAAAACGGTGAGCGCACCGCGGACAAGCCTTTCTACTTTGTCTGGGCGCCGAATCCGCCGCACATGCCCTTTGATCAGGTTCCGCAGAAATACAAGGACCTTTACAAGGACTGTGACCCGGATGAACTTTTGAATGCGCCCTCTTTTACGGAAGTGAAGGAAGCCAAGCCGGAACTGAGTCCTGCGATGCAGGGACAGTACAGCTTTAATACACAGCTGGCACGTTCTGAAGTCAAGGATTATTTTGCCTGCATCAGCGGCGTGGATGATCTCATAGGACAGGTCCTTGAGGTCTTGGAAGAAGAAGGTCTTAAGGACGACACCCTGGTGATCTTCTGCTCGGACCACGGAGACCTTATGGGCAGCCACGGCCTGATCCGGAAGGGGCCCTGGTTTGATGAGTGCCTTAAGATTCCTTATCTGCTGCGCTGGCCCGGTGTTCTGGAGCCCGGCAATAAGTCGGATTTCCTGATGAATACACCGGATATCATGCCGACGCTTTTGGGACTGCTCGGTCTTGAATCGGAGATCCCGGAAGAAACGGAAGGCCATGATCTCAGCCGCTTTTTCTTTGAAGAGGCAGCGGATGTGTTTACGGAAGAAGAGGAAGACAAAGGCGGTCTGGCATACTATATTAATGCTGCGATGAATACGCGCGGCGTCCGGAATCGTGAGTATTTCCTGGTCGTTGAACGCAACGCCTATGATGAAGAACGTTACATCCTTTATGATCTGAAAAATGATCCGTACCTGCTCAAAGACATTGCCGCCGAGAATGAAGAAATTGTGAAAACGATGCGTTCCAAGCTGCAGAAGTGGATGGAGCGCTGCAATGACTGGTGGCTGCGCTGAAAAAATAACTGTGCATTGTGCATAAGTGAAAGGGCTTTGGCCCGTCATAAAGCAGGCACAATAGAATATTGGCAATAAAAGGAATTTTGTAGATTTAAATTGGCGAAAACGCCGCAAAGCCCGAGAAATCGGGCTTTTTTTGATTTTCAATATTCTATCTCTTGTAAAAAGCGCCAAATTTATACCCTTTATCAAAATAAATCCGTACGATATGATAAAAATGACAAGAACGTGAACAAAGGAGGTTGTGAACGTGGCACAAAAACATCAAGGCCTCAATCGACGGAAAAATCCTCAGAGCAAGCTGAGGAGGATTCGAGGCGACTGGCAGCTTTATCTTTTATTGTTACCGGGTTTGATCTGGTTCATTGTATTTGCCTACAAACCTATGTACGGACTGAAGATTGCATTCTATGATTACAATGTCTTCGGGGGTTTTGCGAAAAGTGATTTCATCGGCTTGGAGAATTTCAGGCGTTACCTTTCGAGCCCCGACTTCAGCAGAACCTTTGTAAATACCATTATGATTGCCGTCTGGCAGCTCATTATTGTCTTTCCGGCCTCTATACTCCTGGCGATTATTGTGACCGAAGCCTCCAGCAAATTTATCAGCAGGGCCACCCAGACCGTGACCTTCCTGCCTTACTTTATCTCGGCGGTGGTTGTCGCCGGCATGGTTGTCAACTTTACCTCACCGACTTACGGCGTGATTAATCAGATGCGTGAAAAGCTGGGCATGGAGCCGATTTACTTCATGGTAGAACCGGATTACTTCCGGCCGATTTATACGATCATGATCCTGTGGATGTCGGCCGGCTATAATTCCATTGTTTATATTGCGGCGATTATGGGGATAGATCCTTCCCTTTACGAGGCCGCGACCGTGGACGGGGCGGGGCGTTTCGGAAGACTCTGGCATGTTACCCTGCCCGGCATACTGCCGACCATCATGACGATGCTTTTGCTGAACATCGGCAAAATGATCCGCTCCGGCTATGAAACCATCATCCTTTTGTATCAGCCGACGACCTTCAGCAAAGCGGATACGATTGCGACTTATGCTTACCGTCTGGCCTTCGACAACAGAGGGCGGGCCGACTACGGTCTGGCCGGCGCGGTCGGGCTGTTTGAAGCCGTAATCGCCCTGGTAATGGTGGCACTGGCCAATCAGGCCAGCAAGCGTCTGACCCAGAACTCGCTGTGGTAAGGGGGATCTTATGAAGGACTTAGAGAAAAGAAAGAAGAAAATAGAACACGCAAAAAGCGGCATGGTGCAGAGCACCGGCGAAAAGGTTTATGATCTTTGCATTAATATCATTGCCGTGCTGGTCACGCTTATCACGTTCTATCCGATTTACTATATTTTAATCGCATCTTTCAGCAGGCCCCTGGGCGTGGACAACGGGGACGTCATCTTCACCATGGTGGAGCCGACGGTCGAGGCGTATAAACGGGCCTTCAGGCTGCCGAATTTGTGGATATCCTACGGGAATACCTTTTTCTACGCGGTTTTCGGTGTGGCGATGAACATGATTCTGACGACGACGATGGCCTTTTCCCTGTCGAGAAAGCGCCTGGTCGGCCGGAAATTCTTTACGCTCATGGTGGTCTTTACGATGTGGTTTAATGCGGGCCTGATTCCGACCTACCTGAACTTCAGTCAGCTTCATATGCTGGATACGCGTGCGGCGATTATCGTCGGCTTCGGCATCAGTGCGTATAACCTCATCATCATGAAATCGTTTTTTGAAAGCATCCCGGAAGAAATGGAAGAAGCGGCTACGGTGGACGGTGCCTCAAGTTTCAGAACCTTTTTCCAGATCTTTATTCCGATGTCCAAGCCGGCGCTCGCGACGGTGGTCATGTTCTATCTCGTGAATCGCTGGAACGGCTATTTCTGGCCGATGACGCTTCTGCGCGATGATATGAAGATGCCTTTGCAGGTGCTCTTGAAAAAGCTGATCGTTGACCAAGTGGCCAATGAGACCGAGGCGGCGATCGTGACCTCGGCGTCGACCTGGTCGCCGACCACCCGGATCTATGCCTTGATGATGATTGCCATCGTGCCGATGCTGGTCATTTATCCGGTCTTGCAGAAATACTTCAAGGCGGGCATGACCCTCGGTGCCGTAAAGGGCTGATTTCGGGAAGCCGTACTGTGTATTAAGACATATACGTAGTAAGAAATATAAATAATAGAAATAGAAATACTAAATAATAATAGTTCTGATCAAACAGTTATTAACACCCGCATGCCGGGTGAAATAAAACCTCAAGGAGGAGAATATGAAAAGCAGTAAGTTATTAGCGACATTGCTCGCAGCCGGTCTGCTGATCACTCCGCTCGCTGCCTGCGGCGGCAACGGAGATGACGGATCCGGCGATGATGATCAGCAAAAGCAGACAGAGAAAAAAGAGCCGGATCAGACGAAGGCTCCGGAAAAAGAGGATAAAGACGACGAGGAAAAGCCGGATACCCTGGTAAGCGAAGAGCCCGTGACTTTCTCGATCTTCCTGAATTTCAATAATATGCCTTTCGATCCGGAGTGGGCAGTCTGGAAAAAAGTTGCAGAACGTACTAATGTTTCGCTCGAATCAGTAATTGCTCAATCCAGTTCTGATGAAAGTCAAGCCTTCCAGTTAATGTTATCAAGTGGTGAACTTGCAGATATCATTGGTTATGTAAGCCCTTCTGAACTTGAACAATTGGGTTATGACGGAGGTATGTTACCGTTAAATGATCTGATTGATGAGTATGCTCCGAACATAAAGAAACTTATGGAAGAAGATGCTCAATTTAAACGTACAGCTACTGCAGCGGACGGGAATATATACTTTATCCCGAGAAATTTTGAAAATCGCTTTGCAGAATTTTATTGGATCCGCCAGGACTGGCTGGATAAGCTGGATCTCGAAGTTCCGAAGACCGTTGATGAGCTCTATGATGTGCTGACTGCCTTCCGCGAGCAGGATCCGAACGGCAACGGGGAGCAGGATGAGGTGCCGTGGTTCGATCGTGCAGGACATAAAATGCAGGATGAGTTGTTATATCTTTGGGACTCCAGTCTTGAATTCTATCCTCGCGATGGAAAGATGACTTATGAGCCTATGGAAGAGAACTTTAAAACCGGCATGAAGAATGTAATAAAGTGGTACGAAGAAAAACTGATCGACCAAGAATATTTCACGCGCGGACCCAAAGGCCGTGACACGCTGATGAGTGCCAACCAGGGCGGTTTCACGCATGACTGGTCATCTGCATCAAACTATAATATTTCCTTGCAAGATGAAATTCCCGGTTTGAATATGGTTGCAATTGCACCGCCGGCAGATCAGCACGGAGTTATTAAAGAACGTGTAGCTAATTATCCTGGTGTTGGCTGGGGTATTTCTTCTCAGGCGGAGGATCCCGAAACAATCATGAAGTTCTTCGATTATTTCTTTAGTGAAGAAGGAGCTGTCATGATGAATTGGGGACTGGAAGGAGTTTCTTATGAGTATGTTGGCGGAGAACGTCAATTGAGAGATGAATTCTTAGCCCAAGAAGGTACGCCGATAGGAAATCTCAGAGCCTTAGGAGCATGCTATCGTATAGGTTATCCTTCTCTGTTAGAAGCTGAACTGGCAGCATATACGGATTACGCCAAAGCCGCTGCTGAGCTTTATCAGAGTCATCCGGAATGGTACGGATAGGATATGCCTCCTTATGCAGACGGCAAACTGAATTTGAAATTTACAGAAGAAGAGAGCAAAGAATATGGCCGAATCATGGGTGAAATTACACCTTATGCACTTGAACAATATCAAAATTGGGTAATCGGCAATGGTGATTTCGAAGCAGAATATGATGGTTTTGTAGAGGAATTACAGCGTCGTAATATCGAACGGGCTACTGAAATTGTAGACCAGGCTTATCAGCGCTATCTGGCCAGCTGATCATAAGGCGATCAGGCTGAGCACGTGATGATTCAGCGCGTAAGCGAAGAGCTCTGAAACAAGACAACTCACCGCAAAGCGCTGCAGAATCCTTTCCTTCTGCGGCGCTTTGTCTCTAAAGGGCAGGATTGCCCTGTCAGGCTTCGATTATCATTTTCCGGGTAGTCGCGGTCTGTCCTCCAAAAGGAGCTGTTTCCTAAGGTCGGAAGATCTCGGGAGACGGCTCTTTTTTTGTCGTAAAATGCGGAGATTCCGGCTTTTTTTGCGCTTGGCTTCCGGAAAGACTGCAGAAGAAAAGTCAGCCTGTATAATAATGGAAAAAGAACGGAGCGATGATGGCGATGACAAGCGTTTTTGATATCCGCAAAAGGCCAAAGCCTTTTTATCCTTGTCCGGGAAATTTTTCGGGAGAAGATCCCGCCGGCAATACACTCGGTTTTACAAATTATTTTATGACCCTTAACGGCAGGCCGTATTTTGCCGTTTCGGGCGAGCTACATTATTCCAGAATTCCGGAAGAGCGCTGGCGGGATGCCCTTATTAAGATGAAGATGTCGGGACTTAGCATGGTATCGACTTACGTTTTCTGGATTCATCATGAAGAGATCAAGGGGCGCTTTGACTGGAGCGGCTCTAAAAATCTCCGGCGTTTTGCCGAACTCTGCCGGGCGCTTGATTTCCCGCTTATTTTGAGAATCGGTCCCTTTGCCCACGGCGAATGCCGCAACGGCGGCATCCCCGACTGGCTCTTCGGCGCGCCTTTTGATCTGCGCAGCAATGATGCGGAATATCTCTTTTACGTCAGGCGCTTTTATCAGGAAATCGGAGAGCAGCTTTCGGGTCTGATGTTTAAAGACGGCGGCCCCGTTATCGCCGTGCAGCTGGAAAACGAATATGAACATGCCGGGGCACCCTGGGAACTTAACGCGGCAAGCAGCAAGGAGTGGCTGCCGGCCGGCAAGGATGGACGCGCGCATATCGAAGTCCGGCGGGATCTGGCCCGGGAGGCCGGCCTCATTGCGCCCTATTACAGTGCAACGGCCTGGGGCGGCGCCTGTGCGCCGGAAGATATCGTGATGCCTGTTTGGGGCGGCTATGCGTACCGGCCCTGGATATTCAACGATCCGGAGGTCAAAACGCATCCGCCGACGGGGGAATTTCTCTACCGGGATTATTACAGCGGCGAGGGCGCCCGCTCCGATACTTTTCATCCGCGCTATAATCCTGAGGACTATCCTTTTGTCTGCTGTGAGATGGGCGGCGGGATGGCCTGCTTTTACGACTATCGTTTTCGCCTGCCCATGAAAAGCATCGAGGCAATGGCCAATGTGAAAACGGGGAGCGGCTGCAATTTCTTAGGCTACTACATGTATCACGGCGGGACGAACCCCCGCGGCCTTACGCTGCCTTATCTTAATGAACACAGTCTGCCGAAGTTTTCTTACGATTATCAGGCGCCGATCGGAGAATTCGGACAAGTCCGCGAAAGCTATCACCGATGCCGGATAAGTCATTATTTTTACAAGGATTTTGAAGCGCTGCTTTGCCCGATGCTTCCGGCCCTGCCCCTTGAGTCCGAAAAGATCACGCCTGAAGACAGCAGCAGCTTGCGCTGCGCTGTCCGTTCGAGAGGGGAGAGCGGCTTCATTTTCATCAATAATTTCCAGGACCACCTAAAGCTGCCCGCCCGGGACAATATTGTCTTCCGCATACGCACAAAAGAAGAGACAATGCGCATACCGGCTGCCGGCAGCTTAAGCATTGCCTCGGAAGCCACGGCAATCCTGCCCTTTAATTTCCCGCTGAACACACTCGGCATTACGCTGCGATATGCATCGGCGCAGCTGATCACAGCCTTAGGCCGAGAGGATAAAACGTATTACTTTTTCAAACGAGCAGAGGGCATGCGCCCTGAATTTTATTTCCGGGCGGGACAAGTTCTTTCTTTTAAAGCCGAGGATCCGAGGATAAAAGAAGAGCGGCCTGCGGCGCAGGATCTCTGCGTCAAGATAGAAGACTCCGAAGCCTCTTATACGGCCTTTGAAATCCGGGCCTCGGAACAATCCGCTGTCTTTGTACTGCTTTCGGCGGACGAGGCGCTGCGCTTTTGGCGCTTGAAAACCGCAAAAGGAGATTTTGCCTTTCTTTATTCCGACGCCGTATTGTTCGACGGAAAATCCTTAAGACTCGAAGGACGCGGCGGCAAAGAGGAGCGTTTGTCGGTCTTTCCTCCGCAAAACGAGCTTATGATAGACGGCCGAAAAGAAGCAGCAGCGGGAGAGGACGGGCTTTTTTCGCATTTTGAGCTTGTCTTTCCGCCGCAGAGCGCAGCTTTTCGCCGCAAAGATATTCCCGCAAGCCGGAAGGGGGAGAGGCGGGCCCGTACCCGCTTATATTTCGACGCGGCCTCGTTTAAAGACTGTAAGCAGCTGCTTTTGGAACTTTGCTATGACGGAGATGTCGGGCGTGCGTTCTGTAACGGAGAGATGCTGCATGATCATTTTAATAATCAGGGGATCTGGGCGATTGACCTCGGACGGCACCGGGAAAAAATCCTGAAAGACGGAATGTACCTTACGATTTCGCCCGAAGAACGGAAGGCGAAGGTTCAAAGTGACAGTGCGATGGCGGGCCTGAAGCTTCGGACAGAGGGAGCGCCGGCGAAGATCAAGAGGCTCCGTCTTGTACAGATTTTTGAAAAAAGCCTGCGTCTTCTTCCGCAGGATCAAGGATACAGTTAATGAAAGCAGAGGCTAGACTTTCTGCAGAATATCGTCTTAGAAAATATAAAAGAGTACTCCCCACCTGCTTTAATAAGTATCATTTAAGCTATGATATTTCATCTTAAAGGATAAGAATAATTATGTTTTAAGAAAAGCCGACGGACAAAATTATTAATCCGTCGGCTTTTATTATGCATTGTTGACCTTTGTTCTTACTAGAGTGCAACCTGTTTAAAATCTTTTTCCTGTGTTTCTACTGCAAGTGTAAGAATATATTTTTCTTCAAATTTATCCGGTACAAAAAATACCCATGACGGATATCCGCCTAATGTTTTTTCTTCGGTTATTTTCGCGGGCTTATTTGAGTTAAGCCAGTAAGCTTTATTAATACGATTATTGATATTCGGGAGAACGATTTTCCTGCCTGCCTGTTGCTTAGCATTCAATACATGAATAAACAGTTTATGATCTTTATGGGTAAAGACTAATTCAGGAGTTTCATAAATATACGGTTCTATTGCTCTTGAATTATATATCGCATCACCGCAAGTTTTTAACCAGAGGCCAACTTCATCCAATATCATTTCGGATTCCTTAGGAATAGATCCGTCAGCTTTGGGTCCGATATTTAGCAGATAATTTCCTCCGCGTGCAACAATACGCAATAAACGGTGTAAAATTGTTCCGGCATCAGCCCAATCATTGTCTGAAGCTTTATAGCCCCATGTATGGTTCAATGTTGCGGGAACTTCCCATTTCTTTTCAATCGGAAAACTTGGTATCCGATTATCTTGTGTTGTTAAATAATCACCCAATCTATGCCCTATACGTCCATTAATCAAACAATTTGCTTGTAAGCTTTTTACAAGCCGCCTTAAGTCATAACACTGTTCATAATTCATGCCCATAGGGGTGTCAAACCAGAGCATATGAACTTCACCATAATTAGTAAGTAATTCTTTAACTTGAGGACGACACTTCTCTTCTAAATATCGAGTGAAATTTTTATCTTTATTATCGTTATAAGCTGAAAACCCGTCAGGATGATGCCAATCCTGCGCTTGAGAATAATAGATGCAAAATTTTAAATTATATTTTCTGCATGCTTCGGCCATCTCTTTGACATAATCCCGCTTGGAAGGCGTCCGAATAACCGAATTATAATCATCAGCTTTTGAGTCGAATAGAGCAAAACCATCATGATGCTTTGATGTAAAACAAACATAATGCATGCCCCAGTCTTTAGCTTTTTTGCAAATAAGATCTGCAGAAAACTGCTTAGGATCAAATTGTCGACATAGTGCCTCATACTCATCTTTGGGGATTTTTGCAGTGTTCATAATCCACTCACTGTGACCAGGTATTTCTTTACCCTTATACTTTCCGGCAAGAACGGAATAGAGTCCAAAGTGTATAAACAGACCATATTTTTTTTCATTGAACCAATCCATTTTTTATCCTTTCTAAATCTTTATATTTAAATATATAATAACTTTCTTAACCTTCATCTCTGCTCTTTCAAATACCTGCCCGGCGTCGTCCCGGTAAACTGCCGGAAGACCCGGATAAAGCTGTTCGCGCTGTTAAAGCCGACGGTCGCCGCCAGGTCATTGACCAAAATATCAGGATCCTCATTCAGAATCCTTATCGCCTGCGTGATCCGGTAGCGGTTTAAATATTCTTTGAAATTGCTTTCCATCAGCTTCGGAAAAAGCGCCGAACAGTATTTCGGCGTGAAACCTAAATAATCCGCCAGGTCATTCAGCATGATGTCGTCGTAGTAATTCCCGGCAATAAAACGGTACATCTTTTCTTTCAGAATCTCATCTTCGCTGCTGCCGCGCACTTTCTTGTAGTTGACCAGAGCCTTCAGCAAGGCCCGCAGATCCTCCGCAATTTCCGGCTCTTCCCAGTGCTCTTCAATAAGCTCGGGAAGATCGTGCCGGATCGCCGGCAGCTGATTCAGACTGATTTTCAGCTCCTGTGCCGAACGCCGGAAGGTATGGACCAAGGCAAAGACAAAATCCTTGCGGGCCCCGGCGCTTAAGGCGCGCTGTACGGTATTGTCCCGCCAGAGCTTGTCAAATAAAGGCAGAGCGTCCTCGCTGCCGTCTACAATGAGGCGGGTCAGCCTTTGCTCTTCGCTGACCGGATAGTAGTAATAATCACTGTGCAGACTCGGCAGATCCTCGGCATAGAGAAAATTGCCTTCGGGGAGCCGGTAGCGGAAGTCAATAAGCTGCAGGCATTCGCGGTAGCTGACTTCCAGGCCCTTGCTGCCCTCCCGGGCCGCGCTCACGGCGGCATACCAGGGAATGGTCGGATTAATCTGGGCCATATGGCGCTTGACGATCGCATCCGCTGTCTCTTCTTCGGTATCAAGAAAAAGCAGCGTAAAACGCAGCACGCCGTCATTAATCA
>CALLQJ010000174.1 GCA_938014865.1 uncultured Fastidiosipila sp. | reverse complement strand
GACTTGTCCCGGCGCACACAGTTCGAAGCCTCCGATGAACGCCTCAAGACGCTCCTCGAGCTCAGTCACTGGTCCACGATATCCAATATGATGGGGCTGCCGACCTCGGATCCGCATCGGGAGAAGAATTCCTGGACGGGCGATACCAACATCGCAGCAGATCAGACCTTGTTGAATTACGACAGCATTCAGATCTATCTTAAATGGCTCGATGACGTCTGTGACTGCCAGCGGCCGGACGGGGCGATTCCCTGTTTCTGTCCGTCCCCCGGCTGGGGCTACAATTGGGGAAACGGCCCCGACTGGTCCATGGCGCTGACCGCCATTCCCTGGCGTCTTTATCTGGAAAGCGGAAATAAGAAGATTCTGGAAAAATACTATCCGAATATTGCAGGGCATTTCGCCTTCATGCAATCCATGGCCGTCGATAATATTCTCGATTACGGCATAGGCGACTGGTGTGCCCCCTTTGACGGACCGGCTTTGGCGGTGAACATGGGCTCATTTAAAACCCCGAGGGCCCTGACGGATACCTCCTTCTATTACCAATGCGCCTGCATTCTGGATAAAATGGCCGAAATCCTGGGGAAAGAAAATCCCTACCGCGAGATAAAAGAAGACATCAAAGAAACGCTCTTAGAGCAATTTGTCGATGCGGACGGCAAGGTAGCGGGCGACTGCCAGACGGCTTATGCGACCATGCTCTATAACCAAGTCGCCGGCGAAGAACTCGAGCAGAAGATGCTGGGACATCTCGTGCGTACCATTGAAGAAAAGAACGGACATCTGGACTTCGGCCTGATCGGAAATAAATTTGTGCCGGAAAGCCTGGGCCGCCTGGGCAGAGCAGATCTTTACTATGAAATGATTGGCAAAAAGAGCTACCCCTCCTACCTCTATTGGCATGAACACGGGGCGACGACACTGCTGGAATGCTGGAACATGGGCGGGTCTCATAACCACGTTATGTTCTCCTATGTCGTGTCGGCCATTTACTATTACATTGCGGGCATCCGTTTCGACAGAACGCGTGCCGGAATGAAAAATTATGTCATAGAGCCTTCCCTGCTTTGTGAGAGCCTGAGCTGCCGTCTCGAGACGCCGAACGGACTGCTCTCGCTTCACTGGGAAAAGCAGGCAGATAATACATTCCGGGTAGAAATCGATCTGCCCTTCGGCTGCGAAGCCGAAGTGAGGCTTCCCGGCAGGGAGAATCAAATCATAAAAAGCGGCAGGCTCTTCACCTGCGAGGTCACAAAAGCTTAAGGACAACGCCGCAAGCGGCGGGCAAGCGCAAGAAAGAAAAAAAGCTGTCTCAGGACCTGCTGTTCTGAGGCAGCTCTTATTATGCTTTAAACGCTTGAATGATCCGGGCTCTTGGGCACAAAAGCGGACAGCTCTTATGAGCGGACCGCTCCTCACCTCCTTGACGGGTGAGGTCTTAATAATAAAGTTTTAATGTTTTGATTTCAAAGTTGTCAATACGTTTATCGATGCGGATGTAGATTTTCACCTCGAACTGGCCAAAAT
>CALLQJ010000173.1 GCA_938014865.1 uncultured Fastidiosipila sp. | reverse complement strand
CCGGTCTACGATGCTTTTCAGAATGTCTCCGATGCGCCGGCCCGGGCTGCCTTTTTAAAAGAGCAGTTTCTCAGGCACGAAACGCTGCACGGGCCGTCTGATCCGCAGGGCCGGAACGGCAAAAGCCTCGTTCTGGATCTCGGCTGCGGCACCGGAAAGGTGACGCAGCAGCTGCAGGATGAAGGCTTTGATCTGATCGGGATTGACGCGTCGGCCGAGATGCTGATCAGGGCCCAGACGGAGGCATTTCAGCGCGAGGAAGCGTTAAGGCCTTTATATCTTCAGCAGGATATTGCGGCTTTTGAGCTTTACGGGACGGTCAATTTTATCTATACCAGTCTGGATACGTTTAATCATCTCAGCCCCGAAGCCTTAGACAGCTGCCTGGACTTATGCGTGAACTATCTGCACCCGGGAGGCCTTCTTTTCTTTGATCTTCTGAGCCTTTCTTATATGAAAGAGAAGATGGGCGGGAATATTTACTACGAGCTGGACGAGGATTACGCGCTGTTGTGGACGAATGCATTTTCCGAGAAAGAAAACGTGAACCGGGCGGCCGTGACCCTTTTTACCCGTGCGGGGGATTCGGACTTCTATGAACGCAGCGAGACTGAAATTACGGAATACTGGCATGCGCCGGAACGTCTTGCCGGCCGGCTTAAAGCGGCGGGACTTCGGGTAAAACTTAAAGAATATGATAAGGAGGCCGCCGTGCCGGCAGCAGAAGGGCGCATCTTTATCGCAGCTTATAAGGAGAAGGATTGAAGATGGGGGAGATAAACGTAAAGCCGGAAGGCGATCACCTGGTCCGGGCGACTGCTCTGAACGGGCAAGTGCGGCTGGCTGCCGTCCGCTCAAGCGATACCGTGAGGCGGGCCCGGGACATTCATGATCTGAGTCCGCTCTCGGCGGCGGCACTGGGACGTTTTATGACGGGGCTGCAGCTGATGGCCGCGGATCTGAAAAATAAGGACGATCAGATTACCGGCATTATCCGCAGCGACGGCCCGCTCAAAGGCATGACGGCAGTGGCCTCTGCGGACCGGACGGTGCGCGGCTTTGTGCTTCGTCCCGACCTGCCGGATTACCGGAATGCAAAAGGGAAGTTTGACTTGGCCCGGGCCGTCGGCAACGGGGT
>CALLQJ010000172.1 GCA_938014865.1 uncultured Fastidiosipila sp. | reverse complement strand
TATATGGATGCCTATATGGAAAAGTCGATGATTAGTCAATTTTGTTGGCGTCACGTCCGAACTGGATTTAAAGAAGGCGGCCGCCGCAGCCGGGGTTAAGAAAATGGAGATGCTCAAGCAGAAAGATCTGAAGCGGAAGACATCTTACGTGCACGGAGGCTGTTCTCCGATCGGGATGAAGCGGCTTTACCCTTCTTTTCTGGATGAAAGTGCCCGGGGAAAACAGGCGATCTCGGTCAGTGCCGGCAAGATCGGGACCCAGGTTCGTCTGGCGCCCGATGATCTGCTTCGGATGATTGAAGGGGAGTACGCCGATCTCCGGCAGAGCTGAAATTCAGAGAAGCGAGGACTCTGACGCTGTAAATTTACTCGTTAAATCTGCTTTTTCTTCGTCGGGCGCTGAATTTTCTTTAGCGGAAAAAAGCGGCTTTATTAGTGAAAAGCGCACAAAATAAGCACTGATATCCGTATAAACAGCTGATGTTTGCCCATTTATATTTATTTTTATAATTAAAATGCTAAACTTATTCCAAATGAATAATATTAAAAAACAAGCATAAATATAAAACAACACCTCTTCGGCCGAAGGGCCGGAGAGTATTTTACTGTAAAGACATCAAAACTCGAAAAAACCGTATCCTTTGTATCTTTTTCAGTCGGATAATTTGTTAGTATTTGTGCGGAAAATTATTTTTTTAATATTTTGTCAAGACGGAAAATAAAAATTTGCCCTTAACGGCAATTTAAGCTTCACAGTGTAAGGTAAAAGTCAGTACACAGAATATCAGTAAAGGGGATCAGTAAGGTGAAAAGCAAAGTTAAGAAAAATCGTTTATTGTCTCTGCTTTTAGCACTCGTCATGATCGCCGGTTTTATCGGACCGGTGTATTGGGGAGGTGAAACCGTCAAGGCCGAAGAGCTTGATGCGAAGCTTTGGGCCTGGCCGGATGACACCAACATTTCAGGTGACGTTGCCGTGCTCAATGCAGGTATTCAGTTTATCCGCATGGAAAACAACAATCAGGATATGATTATACGGATGAACTATAAGGCGGTGGTCTCGCCGCCGACGCTGCACTGGATTGACATGCGTTTCGATCCGGAGCTTTCGCCTTTAATCGAAGAGATTACGGCGAATAAAAGGACCATGGAAAACCTGGCGGAAAATCCGACGGTCAAAGATGCCAATGATAATCCGTATCGCGATACAGCCGATGCGGCAAATATCTGGCGGGTACCCTTAGACCGGATCGGTAAAGGCGTCTTCACCTCTGCCCCTGTCGTTACCTTCAACTATCTGGAGGACTTTACCGTCCGCCTGAAGCGTCCTTTAACGGCCGAAGAAATGCAGAAGATTTACAGCGTGGAAATGCGCCTTATGGGCAGCGATAAAAGAGGCTATACCATTTCCAAGCGCACGATGAATAACCAGGTCCTGATCGAACCCGCGCAAAAACCGGCGGAGGACGCTAAAGGGAACTGGCTGAAAGGCTCATCGATTTTCGCAACGTATGAGTCTCAAGCGACTTATACGGAATCTTTTACCGGTCAGGATCCTGTCGAGAAAACGGCAGGCCCGCAGAGCGGTATTCTGACTTTCCGCTATAAATACTTTTCACGTCATCCCTACAATACGGCAGCCGGCGGCATCAACGGCCCGAGAAAACCTTATGAAATGATGGTCCGGATCAGCAAAAATGCCATTGAAGCCATGCAGGGGGATGTTTTCTATGTCCAGCCGCGCTGGGCAGGTACGGCTTTTATGAGAGGCATTTCAATCCCTAAGGATGCCTTTATTGCTGAAGATGAAGGCCACTATATTTATCAGATCCGGAAAGACAAGAACCAAGGCATTGATACCCGGGATTATCTGCAGCCGGAAACCGACTCTACGTATCCCGGCATTACCGATATTGTTATTCCGATCAACGAAACCGCTTTGTACGACGAAGCACTGAAGAAGGAACTGGTCTCTGCGGAGATTGTCTTCTACGGCGATAACGGCGTTGAAGTCGACAGTTCCCGCTCTCAGGGCTATGCCATTATTACGGAAACCAAACCGGTTAAAATTCAGAATATTGACAAAATCAACGGTGCGCATACCGCGGACAGCAATCAGGCGGTTTACCATACGACCGGGGATGAGGTGCTTTATGCAAACAGCGATCCGGAACTCGGTCCCTTTGTTAACGTGGCGCGTCTGACGCAGAATTCACTGCGCGGCGTGACCGAGCGTGCCGGTTCCAAAGAAATTCCCGACCCGAACGATTCCGGCGGGAAATCGAGTATTGTGACCACCGTGCCGACGCAGATCTTCGTGACCAAAAATAACGGCGATGCGGTCGGCGACGGCAAATATGAAGCCAATGAAGACGGCAGCTTTGAAATCACCTTTGATCAGACCTTTGAAGAAATGGGCTTGAGCGAAGGGGACGAGCTGACGGTTTATGTTTATGCCCTTGCCGCCGGCAAAACCATGAGCCAGGCGGTCAATGTCAGGATGCTGCGCGAAGCAACGCATACGCCCGAGGCTTTGACAGGCGAGGCGGAGATTTATAAATCCTACACCCAGATTCAGGGCAAAACCGTCCGCCATGAATTTAAAACAAATTTCACCGCTGAGCTGACCCTCTATAAAGAAGGTACAGAAGCGGCGGAGAGCGCGACGATCAGCGGCGGCGATATCAATGTTACGCCGGACGGCGTGCTGACCGTCAATATCCCGGAAAATATCAAAAGCGCCATGCAGACCGGCGATGAGATCCGGCTTGTTCTGAAAGAAGAGAGCTATGATCCGGCGGAAGAGTGGACGGTGAGCATTGTTCCCGATCCCGCCGATGTCTCGCGTACGCCCGTAATTAACGGACCGGTCAAAAATATAGATACGACGATTTCCGGTACCGGCGTGCCCGGTGCGGTGATCAATCTGAGCATTCCGACGGACGGTGCTCCGCTTATCGTGTCGACGAAGGTCAATCCGAAAGGCGAGTGGCAGATTAAGGCCGCGGAAGCGGGCTTTGATTTAACGGGACAAAGCGACAAGCAGATCACGGCTTCGCAGAAAGAACTGCTGAAAGATCAGGTCAGTGAAATCGTGCTGGCAACCGTCAATCAGGATCCGCATGAACTTCAGGAAATTCACGGACGCTATTTTGTTGAGGTGGACTTCGGTGTCTACCGGCAAACGGATATCCGGAATGCCGATGCCCTTGTGCCGACGGATGAAAGCTACACGCTTTACGTAGAACATCAGAACAATGTCATCCGGAGCGGTTCGAAGGGACTCATGCCGGAAGACGGCGATATGACGCAGCTTAAAGAAATCAACATTGTCCCGGCAACCGGCGACTATATTTTCAATGCAGAAAAAAGCACGCTCCCGCAGGACATGGATTTTTCCTTAGAGCCCGAGCTGCGTGTCTATGATGTTTATTATGACGCCAATCTCGACGCGGTCTTTGAAGTCCCCGTAGAGATTTACTACGGAGAAGGCGATGATTTGTCGAACTATGTCAAAAATGCGGCAGACTCCGCCATCCAGCGTATCCCGAAAGCCTTCGTCTACAATCTGCAGGAAGCAGAAGTGATGACGCTTTCGCCCGCGCCTTATTATCATTACAAAACCGCCGGCCCGGAAGCCTCGGAGCAGCTGCATAACGTAAGCGGCGAACGCTATACGGGCTGGGCTTTTGATGAAAATTCCGTAAACCCTGTCCTCAAGCTCTATTTCGAAAAGCAGACGAGTGCAGAGCCCGTTATTTCGGGACCGGTTACGGACCTCGACCGGAGCATCACGATTACAGGCGTTGAGCCCGGCGCGGAACTGAAGCTGACCATCAACGGCCAGATCATTCCGAGTACGGCCTTTACCTTTAATGAAGACGGCACGGTGACGGCGGAACTGCCCGAAGACGTCCCCTTAAAAGACGGCTATGTGCTGAATGTCACGGCCGAAGAAGAGGGCAAGGCGCCTTCCGAATCCGCGGCGGAAACCGTCACGGAGGCGGACTTTAATCCGGATCTCGTCACAGATCTGACCGTGTCCCGGCTGCCGGAAAAAATAGCCTATACAGACGGAGAAAGCTTCGATCCCGCGGGCATGAAAGTGACCCTTACGGATAAGAACGGCAAGAAAAAAGAAATTTCTTATGAAGATTTTGCCGCCAATCACATCAGCCTTCCGGCCGAAGCACTTGACGAGGCAAACGGAAATCCGCAGCAGGTCACTGTCCGCTATGAAAACGGGGAAACTTCCCTGAGCGACACGGTTCAGGTGGCGGTCGTTCCCAAGCCGGAAAGCAAGACCCCGATTATTGATCCCGTTTACGATACAGATAAAAAAGTAACAATCCGCTTTGAGGAAGCTCCTGCGGAGGGGACGGAAGTCCGTCTCAAAGTGCCCGGCAAAGAGGACTACCTGACGGCAGAAAGAGATGCCGAAAATCCGGACGTCTTTACGATTGTCCTGCCGGATGAAGTGAAGCTTTTGGCAGGTTCCCAGATTCAGGCCTTAGCCGCGGAGCCGGGCTGCTCGGAGGCCTTGTCAGAGCCTTCCGAAGTGCTCGAAAAAGCCTTTGATCCGGAACGCGTAACGAAAATTGTCGTATCCAAACAGCCCGGCAACTCGGCCTATACCGATGGGGACGTCTTTGATCCGACGGGCATGGAAGTCACCTTAATTGATGAAAACGGCAAGAGCAAAATCGTGCCTTACGATCAATTCGACGACAATCGCATCAGCCTGCCCTCCGGCGCATTAGACGATGCCGGCGGCGAGAAGCAGACCGTGGAAATTACCTACGATGCGGACGGCAAGAATCTCAAAGATACGGTTCCGGTCACGGTATCGGCGAAGCCGGCCGGACTGAAACCCGTTATTACGCAGATTTACGATACCGACAAGGTCGTGACGATCACCTTCGAAGGCGATCAGATGCCGGAAGCAGGGGCGACCGTAAGCCTCATGGTGCCCGGAAGAAACGAGCCCGTTCCCGCGGCTGAAGATCCGGAGAATCCGGGACATTACATCATCAATATTCCCGATGATTACGTGGTGCCGGTCGACATGCAGGTCATTGCGCTATCCTCTGAGCCCGGCAAAGCACCGGCTTTCTCAGATCCCGTAAAGGTAAAAGAAAAGCCCTTCGACCCCGAGCAAGTCGTTTCTCTGGCCGTGACCAGACAGCCCGACAAGAACAGCTATCTTGACGGAACAGCCTTTGATCCGCGCGGCACGGAAGTGACGCTCAAAGACTCGAACGGCAAAACGAAGACCGTGGCCTATGAGGATTTCAAGGCCAATAACCTGAGCATTCCGGCCAAAAAGCTCGAATTCAAGAACGGCAAAAAGCAGGATATCCCGCTTCAGTACAGAAAAGGCGATACGGCCCTGGACGCCGTGATTGCCGTCAGCGTCAATCCGAAACCTTTAAGCCTCAAGCCGGCGGTTTCGGAAATAAAAGATACAGACAATGCGCTCACGGTCACCTTTGCCGAAACACCGGCAGAGGGAACCACGGTGACGCTCAATATCCCCGGTTACACGGAGCCGCTTCCAGCCTTTGCCGATCCGGAGAATCCCTCGGTTTATACCGCCGAGCTTCCGGATAATGTCGTGCTGAAGCCGGGTACGGAAGTCGTGGCGACGGCGCTCGAACCGAACAAAAGCCCGAGCCTTTCCGCTCCCCGGGCAATCACGGAAGCGCCTTTCAATATCGACGAAATTACGAATATCCAGGTCACAAAAGCTCCGGACACCAAGAATTACACGGACGGAGACGTCTTTGATCCTAAGGGCATGGTCGTAACCTTGACGGATCGTTTCGGCAAGACGCTCGATGTGCCGTATGAAGCCTTTGGCGATTACGGACTGACGGTGCCCGAAGACGTTCTGATTGAAGGTCAAAAGGACATTGTTGTCACCTATGATCCCAAGCCTGAACTTACGTCCGATACGCCGATCAAGGTAAAAGCCAAAGAAGTGTCGGCGGCTCCTCAGATCGATCCGGTCTTTGCCGGCGATACCGAAGTGCGTATAAAAGTACCCGCCCCGGACAATACCAAGGTCACGCTCACGATAGGCGAGCGGGACTACGAGGCAAGGGTAGAGAACGGCGAAGCGGTATTTGAAAATATTGACCCGCCGATTGCAGACAGCGATGTAGTCCGCGTGGCAGTCGCCGAAGAAGGCAAGCAGGAAAGCGTCAGTATTGCCCCTGTTATGAGCAAGAGTACGCTTAGCTATAACGCCAACGGCGTGGCAGCCGAAATGCCCCCGTCCTTTACGGGCAAGCCGGGCACGGTCGTCAATCTGCCCGCACCGGAGAATACCAACGAGAAGATCTTCGTCGGCTGGGGCGAGACGCCGGCAGCCGAACAAGCCCTGATCGGTTATAAGCTCAAAACCGGCGATACGACGCTCTATGCACTGTGGAAAGACAGTGAAGCAGCGAAATATACGAAAGCAACAGAACAAATCACCAAAGAAATCGATGAAAGCATCAGCCGCGAGGAAGTTCTTGCGGCCGTGCGGGAACTGCCTGCCGGTGCAAAGGTGAGCTATGAGGAAAGTGCACTGCCCTCGACCGACACACCGGGCGACTACAGCATCCCGGCAAAGATCAGCTTTGTCGACGGTTCTTACAAGAATGTGGAGATCCCGGTAAAGGTTCTGGCAGCTACGGTGACGCCTGTTGTGGTCGAACCGCTTCACCACGGCAGCACCCTGGTGAACGTCAAAGTGGCCGATGAAGACATCGACGCCATTACCTCTGCGACCTTGTCCATCATGGTCCGCAGCAGCGAAGACGGCGAGCTCAGTGAAACCTATTACAACAGCCGTCCGAAGAATATCGAACCTGAGGACATGAGAGACGGCGTCAGCATTAATCTGCAGTGGCCGCTGAAAGTCGGCGATGAAGTCATTGCCGTCA
>CALLQJ010000171.1 GCA_938014865.1 uncultured Fastidiosipila sp. | reverse complement strand
CGACATCCGCATATTTCAGGACCGCATCGCGCATGCTGAGTCTCTTGAAAGGCAGGGCAACGGAAATGTCTTCACCACCCCACTTCAGGCTATCCGTGCCGCAGACTTCCATGGCCGTATCATGAATAATTTCTTCGGTTAAGGCCATCATGCCTTTATAATCCGTATAAGCCTGGTAAAGTTCCAGAATCGTAAACTCAGGGTTATGGCGGGAATCCATGCCTTCATTCCGGAAGGTGCGTCCGATTTCATAAACCCGGTCAAGACCGCCGACAATGAGACGTTTAAGGTAGAGCTCCGGCGCGATTCTCAGGTACATGTCAAGATCCAGGCTGTTGTGGTGCGTAATAAAAGGTCTTGCGGCAGCACCGCCGGGAATGGTGTTTAAAATCGGTGTTTCGACTTCGATAAAGCCTTTGTCATTTAAAATCCGGCGTACCGTCGAAATAATCTTGCTGCGCTTAACAAAGGTGTCGCGGACTTCCGGGTTCACAATAAGGTCGAGATAACGCTGACGATAACGGGTATCCTGATCCTGCAGGCCGTGGAATTTTTCCGGCAGCGGGCGCATGCATTTGGCAAGCAAGGTAAGCTCATGCACACGTACGGTGATTTCTCCGGTACGCGTTTTCATGATCTCCCCTTTGACCCCGATCTGATCACCGATGTCGAGTTTTTTCCACTTTTCATACGCTTCTTCGCCCACTGTATTTACGCGGACAAAAAGCTGTATGCTGCCGTCGGTATCCAAAAGATCACCGAAGCCGACCTTGCCCATGCCCCGCTTCGCGGTAAGACGGCCGGCTACACTGACTTCTTTGTCTTCATAGGCATCAAAGTTATTGATGATATCCGATACCCGGTCACTGACGTCGTAGCGGACAATTTCAAAGGGATCTTCTCCGGCGGCTTTCAGTTCATCAAGCTTATCACGCCGGATTTGCATCTGGTCGTTAATCTCATGGTCTCTTTGTTCTTTTGTCTCAAGCTCTTGTCTTTGCTCGTCACTCATCCTCTTCTGATCCTTCCTTATTTAAGATTAAATCCCGGTTTTGCTCATTCAGCCGATTTTAGTGATCTTGTATTTTAATATACCGGTAGGCGTAGTGACTTTGACGACCTGACCTTTTTTCTTGCCGACGATCGCGGCACCGACAGGCGAGTCTGTAGAGATTTTATTTTCAAAAATATCTTCTTCTTTTGCAGAAACCAAAAGATATTCCGTCTCTTCTTTGCTCTGCATATCCTGCAGAGTGACTTTGCCGCCGAGGGCAACCTTGCTCTTATCGATATCTTCTTCTTCGATCAGGCGGGCATTTTTGAGCAGATTTTCAAGTTCTGCAATACGCGACTCATTCATCGCCTGCGCAAGTTTTGCTTCGTCATACTCAGAGTTTTCCGAGAGGTCACCGAAGGATAAAGCGACTTTAATGCGTTCAGCAATATCGCTTCTTTCTTCCGTTTTACGACGTTCCAATTCGTCCTTAAGTCGATTAATACCTTCTAAGGTAAAATCATAAGATTGTTCAGCCATAGTTTTCTCCTTTATATAAACATTCAATAATTACGTCATGAATTCAGATAACAGGCAGCTGAGCCGCCTGTTATCATAGCATTTGTGCTGTTTAAGCGCTTTTATTATTTTAACGTATCTTTATTAAGAGCGCATGTCATTGTCTTTCGGAATGACGTCATGGGCGCCGCCTTCCGTAATACTCGTTGCCGAAACCCGGATGAGACGCGCCTTTTTCTGGAATTCTTCAATGGTGAGCGCACCGCAGGCGCACATCGTCGAGCGCATCTTCGCCAGGGACGAATCCAGATTCTGCCGCAGAGAGCCGGCATAGGGCACATAAGAGTCGACGCCTTCTTCAAAGACCATGCCGCCGGATTTCGTGCCTTCCTCATAGCGCTGCCAGTTTCTGGCCCGGTTGGAACCTTCGCCCCAATATTCCTTTACGTAGCTGCCGTTGACGAAAAGACGCCGTGAAGGACTTTCATCAAAGCGGGCAAAATAGCGGCCGAGCATCAGGAAATCCGCCCCCATGGCCAGGGCCATGGACATGTGATTATCGTAAACAATGCCGCCGTCGGAGCAAATCGGAATATAAATACCGCTTTCCTCAAAATATTTATCCCGTGCTTTTGCAACCATCTGCACTGCCGTGGCCTGACCGCAGCCGATGCCTTTTTGTTCGCGGGTAATGCAGATCGAACCGCCGCCGATGCCGACTTTTATAAAGTCCGCGCCCGCTTCGGCCAGGAAACGGAAGCCGTCTTCGTCAATCACATTGCCTCCGCCGATATAGACTTCGTCGCCGTAATGCTCTTTCACCCACTTCAGAGTTTCTTGCTGATACTCACTGAAGCCGTCCGATGAATCGATGACCAGCACATCTGCGCCTGCTTCCAGAAGGGCGGGAACGCGCTCTTCATAATCGCGGGTATTGATGCCGGCACCGACCGCCAGACGTTTATGTTCATCCATCAGTTCCAGAGGATTTTCTTTATGTTCGGAATAGTCTTTGCGGAAGACCATGCCGACCAGATTGCCGTCTTTGGTAAGGATCGGCAGCTGATTGACTTTATGATCCCAGATCAGGTCATTGGCTTCACTGAGGCTGATGCCTTCTTCGGCAACGACCAGCTGATCGAGCGGGGTCATGAATTCGGAAACGGGCGTTTCCGGATCCAGCCTGGACACACGATAGTCTCTGCTTGTCACCAGACCTAATAAAACGCCGGTCGCCGTCCCGTCATCGGTGATGGCCACCGTGGAGTGTCCTTTGACCGCCTTGAGATCGATAACGTCCTGCAGCTTGTCATCGGGCGTAAGATTGCTGTCGGATACGACAATGCCGGCTTTAAAACGCTTGACTTTGCGGACCATCTCTGCCTGCCGCTCTATGCTCTGTGAACCGAAGATAAAGGACAAACCGCCCTGCCGGGCCAAGGCAATGGCCAGGCCGTCATCGGAGACCGCCTGCATAACCGCGGATGTCAGCGGAATATTAATTGAAAAAGGGGATTCTTCTTCGCCTCTTCTGTAGCGGACGATCGGTGTTTTTAAACTGACGTTCGAAGGATTGCATGCTTTGCTTGTGTAGTTAGGAATAAGAAGATATTCATTAAAGGTTCTTGACTCAATATCATAGATTTTTGCCATCATTCGCCTCCCGAAATGTCATGACTACGTCTCAATAAAATTATTCGTTATCATACCACAGTGCGCGTTTCGGGTAAACCGAAAAGGCCCGTATCAAGGCTTTAACGCTGATTGAGGATCCTGTCTTCGCGCTCTTCGCGTTCAATTCTGATTTTGCGCCGTTTCACTGCTTCTTTCCACTCCGCTTTTTCCTTCTCCGTCTTCGGAATAAAGGGCTGCACCGGTGTCGGTCTCCCTTCGTCATCGACACAGACATAAAGCATATAGGCTACATTAACCAGGCGTTTTGTTCCGTCGCCGCTTTCCACCGTTGATTCTACCCGGCATTCCAGCGAGGTGCGGCCGGTCCAGGTCACTTTTGCTTCAATCGTGACGATATCGTTCATGGAGACAGGCTCCATAAAACGCATACTGTCTGCAATATGCAGGACGCAGTGTTTCCCGCCCGCCTGCCGCCTGCAGGCGATCGCGCCCGTGATATCAATCCACTGCATCAGTTTGCCGCCGAAGAGGCGGTTGGCACCGTTAACATCTCCGCTCATAACAATTTGTGACATTGCCGCTTGCATAATGGTTCCTCACTTATTCTTTATTAAAGCTCTTAAAAGGCTCTGAAGCTTTTGCTCTGCCGGCTCTGCTTTTTTGAAAGGCTCATTTAAAAAAGCAGCCTGCCGAAACAGACTGCTTTTATTATACGCAATATCATCAGAAAGCGAGAGGAGAAATCAGGCGACCCTTTCTCCTTTTATATTGTAGATCTCACAGGGCTCAGCCGGAACAAAGTCAAAGACTTCAAGCGGCTCTTCCTCTTCTTCTTTTGCCGGTCCGACCGTGTAAAAATACGAGGCTTCCGAAAAGCTTCTTCTCCTTTGATCGTAAGCGGCAAGTGCCTGACGGGCTGTGTTCCGGCGCATCGCCTCTTCTTTTACGGCTTCACGGCAGGCCGTCCGGTCTGCAGATTCAAGCTGCCACTTTGTATAGAAAAGAATCGCTGCTGTGAAAATGATAATCATCCAAAAAAGCAAATTCATATTTTCCTCCTGACAGAACATTCGTTCGTTTAACTGCCTCTATCCTACCATAGCTGCTGTCCGCTTTAAAGGACTTCAAGAGGATTTTCAGGCCGAAAAGGGCTTTTATGTGAATATTTGTTCGATTTCGGGCTTTTTTACGATTTACTTTTGCTCCGGAAAGCCGTCAAAGGCGGAAGAGAGGCGGCAAAAGCAAAAGAGTAACGCCCGAAGCAGACAAAGCCGGGCTTTTGTTTGATAATAGAGGAAATATGAAATTAACCAGAGGAATAATATGAGTACAAAAGAAAAATCTGAACTGTATGATTTGGCGATTGTCGGAGCCGGCCCCGCGGGGCTGACTGCTGCTTTGTATGCCTGGAAGTCGGTATGATGTTGATCGAAAATCACACGGGGAAAATAATCAGCTTTG
>CALLQJ010000170.1 GCA_938014865.1 uncultured Fastidiosipila sp. | reverse complement strand
GTTTCCATAATGCATGGGGTACCCAAATCCAAAGTAGGAACCATATCCGAAAGGATGCCCGAAGCCTAAAGTCAGACTCAGAGATGGTCCGTAAAATGGACTGTAAAATCCACCAAAACGGTAGGGGTTGTAGAACCGGTGTGGTCCGTACATGCTACCCATCATATAGAAATCATCGTAAAAGAACGGGTCGTAGAAGAAACTGATGCATCGCCGAAAAGGTTCCGGCCGGCACAAAATCATAGGAGACCTTGCGCCGCTTATCTGCCGCTTCGCTGCCCGGACCGAAAAGATTATAGGCCAGCACGGAGGCTTCATAATTCGCCTTATGCCGCAATTGGGCACGGCCGTTGATATCGCCTAAGGCATAAACATTTTCCACATTCGTTTCCAGGAATTCATTCGTTTTTATCCAGCCTTTTGCATCACAGGCGATGCCGAGACTTTCTGTTTTCAGGCTGTCGCTGTTGGGCACAATGCCCGGAGCGATAAAAAACTCCTCCGCTTCCAGAAGCTGAAGCTCCGAGGTCTCGCGCTCCCGGATTTTGAGATATTTCCGGCCGTTTTTCCGCCCAGAGCTGAGGGTATCGCAATTCAGGTAAATTTCGACGCCGTTTTTCTCCAGGAGCTGCCGGAGCCTTGCGCTGATTTCATTCGGTACCAGGCGTTTATTATGCTGGACCAATTTGACCCGGACGCCGAAGGCGGAAAAAATGTGGGCAAACTCCGCCCCGATATCCCCGCCGCCGATAATGATCATGGATTCGGGAAGCTCGTCCGGCCAGCCGCTTTCGCTGAATAAAATTTCCGAACTGAGAAAGCCGCTTTCTTCAAAGCCTGCGCCCTGCGGTATGTGTGTTCTGCCGCCGTTGGCCAGCAGCAGCCTATCGGCGTAAATACGCTCCTGAACCGCGCCGTCCGGCCGGCTGCTGTCTTTTAAATCCACGGCAAATCGTTCTTTGCCCAGGATCTTTTCTTTTCCCGCCAAAACGGCCAGCGCTTTATATAAGCGGATATTAGAATAAGGGGCATAATAATCGGGCATGCTCTCCCCTTCGGCAATTTTAGAAAAGACACGCTTTTTCAAGGCGGGCCAGTCTATCGTCAATGGCTCCCCGCGGACGGCGATTTTGCGGCTTCTCTCCGACTCCCGGATTAGATCAGCCGCATGCACCATAATCTTCGTCGGAATACAGCCGCGGTTCAGGCAGGTGCCGCCCCAGCCCTTCGCTTCAATCATGGCCGCTTTGTGCCCGCTCTCCGCCGCGCTGTCCGCCAGGATGCTGCCGCCGCCGGAACCGATTACGATGAGATCATAAAGTTCTGCCATAAAGCCGCCTTTCTTTTATCAGAGATCTTCCAGAGCGATCTGCCGGCCGTTGAGGCTTTCTTCACGCAGATAACGGCCGGGCTGCGGGAAAGTCCGCGCAATATAATACGACGGATCTTCAAATTCCACCTCGGACGCCGGCAGGAAGAGTTCACTCGTAGAACCCTTTTTAAGACGCTGCACGCGCTGTCCGCGATTGGAGCGATTATTAAGCCGTTCAATCTCATCCGAAGAGAAAAGCAAGACCTGCCGCTGTTCATTCATCAGGACCAGATCCTGCGGGCCCTCCCCTTCCGGAATATAAACCGCGCCGACGGGGCGGGATTTCGGATAAAAGGCCTTGACCAGCTTGCGCCGTTTCTGCTTGGTTTCGTATTCACTGAGCGGAATGCGGGAAATGCGCCCGTTGGCAAAGGCTACAAAAATTTCACCCGTGTGCTCGTCAAATTCGCTGCCTTCCTGCAGAAGGACGAAGAAAACATGTTCATCTTCCTCCAGCTCCAGAATATTCGGCAGATAATGCCCCCAGTCCGAGGGTTTATTATCTTCCAGTTCATAGATCGGAATGCGGTAGCAGTTCGCCTTGTCCGTAAAGCAGAACAAGAGCGAAAGATTCGTCCCTTCCTGCTCCAGAACGATGCGGTCGTTTTCTTTGGTCTTGAGTTCTCCCGCGGAGCGCAGCGAGGTGAGCGCCAGCTTTTTCAGGTAGCCGTCTTTCGTCAGGAAGACCTTGAGATTATAGTCGTCGATCAGATCGGTCTCATCAATCTCTTCGATCTCATCATCATCAATCAGTATGGTGCGCCGCTCCTGCCCGAATTTATCGGCAATGCGCTCAAGATCATCGATAATCAGCTGATCCAGGCGCTTGGGATCGGAGAGTATTTTATTCAGCTCCGCGATGGCCTCTTCGAGATTCTCAATATCTTTTGTCCGCTTCAGAATGTATTCACGGTTGAGATGACGCAGCTTGATTTCCGCCACGTACTCCGCCTGAATCGAATCAATGCCGAAGCCTTTTTCCAGATTCGGCACAACCTGATCTTCCGACTCGGTCTGCCGGATGATGGCAATCGCCTTATCAATATCGAGAAGAATCTTCTCAAGGCCTTTCAGAAGATGCAGTTTTTGTTCTTTTTCACTGAGCTCATAGAGCACATCGCGGCGCACGGCCTGCCGGCGGAAGACCAGCCACTCCGCAATCAGGCCCTTGACGCCCAGAACGCGCGGCGTTCCGTTGATGAGCACATTGAAATTGCAGGAAAAAGAACTTTCCATCGGGGTCTTTTTAAAAAGCCGGTGCATCAGCACATCGTAATCCGTGCTGCGCTTGCAGTCTATGGTAATTTTCAGGCCGTTGAGATCCGTCTCATCCCGGACGTCGTTGATTTCCTTGACTTTGTTTTTCTTCACCAGATCCACGACGGAATCAATGATCGCTTCCGAGGTGGTGGAATAGGGAATTTCGTAAATCTCAATCAGGCTGTTCTTTTTATCGATCTTATAGCGGGCGCGCAGCTTGAAAGAGCCCCGGCCCGTTTCGTAGATTTTGCGCATCGCGTCCAGGTCATAAATCAAAGCCCCGCCCCCCGGAAAGTCCGGTGCCGGCATGACCCGGAGCACATCGGTGGAAGGATCCTTAATATAATTGATCGTCGCCGCACAGACCTCCGCCAGGTTAAAGGGACAGATATTAGAAGCCATCCCGACCGCAATCCCCTGATTGGCATTGACCAGAACCGAAGGAAAAGAGGCCGGCAGCAAGGTCGGTTCTTCGAGCGTGCCATCATAATTCGGTATAAAATCCACCACATCATGATCGATCCCGCGGAAAAGCTCGGCGGCAAAAGGATCCAGGCGGACTTCGGTATAGCGGGGTGCGGCATACTGCATGTCCCGGGAGTACTGCTTGCCCATATTGCCCTTGGAATCTATATAAGGATGCAGGAGGGCCGCATTGCCGCGGGTAAGCCGGACCATCGTATCGTAAATGGTCTGGTCACCGTGCGGATTCAGCTTCATCGTCTGGCCGACCACATTGGCCGACTTTGTCCGGTTCCCGCGCAAAAGCCCCATTTTATACATTGTATATAAGAGCTTGCGGTGGGACGGCTTGAAGCCGTCGATTTCCGGGATCGCCCGCGAGACAATCACCGACATGGCATAGGGCATGTAGTTGCTTTCCAAGGTCTCGGTAATCGGCTGCTCGTGTATGATCATCCCCTCCGGATTAAATACATGTGCTTCGTTTTTATTTTTCTTTTTCTTCTTCGCCATTCTTGCTCCTCAATCCACATCCAGCATGTCCAAATAAAGGTGCCCGTTCTCTTCGATGTACTGCTTTCTTCCGGAAAGATTATCCCCGAGCAGGAGGTCAAAGGTCTTCTTCATTTTTTCTTCATCCTCGGCCCGGACCTGAATCAGGCGTCTGCTCTCCGGATTCATCGTAGTCTCCCACATCATCTCCGGCTCATTTTCACCTAAGCCTTTCGAGCGCTGCAGATGGCAATTGCGGACGCCGTATTCCTTTAAAATGGCATTCTTTTCTTTGTCATCAAAGGCAAATAAGGTCTTTTCCTCTTTCCCTTTGTGATACGTAATTTCGTAAAGCGGCGATTCGGCGATATAGATCTTGCCTTCTCTTAAAAGGGTCGGCGTAAGGCGGTAGAACATGGCTAAAAGCAAGGTGCGGATCTGAAAGCCGTCCACATCCGCGTCCGTACAGATGATAATCTTTGACCAGCGCAGGGCGTCTAAATCGAAGGCTGAAATCTGCTTATTCTTTTTATTCGTCACTTCAACGCCGGCCCCGATCACCTTCATAAGATCCGTCACAATATCATTTTTGAAGATTTGTCCGAGATCCGCTTTGAGGCAGTTCAGAATTTTGCCGCGGATCGGGATCACCGCCTGAAATTCGGCATTTCGCCCCATCTTAACCGAGCCTAAGGCGGAGTTGCCTTCTACGATATAAATTTCCCGTTTGTCAATATCGCGGGAACGGCAGTCCACAAAGTTTTTGACCCGGTTATTGATATCGATCGAGCCCATGAGATTGCGTTTGATGGCCACCCGCTGACGCTCCGCCGATTCGCGGCTGCGTTTATTGACCAGCACCTGTTCCAGAACCCGCTTGGCATCCGCTTGATTTTCAATGGCCCAGACTTCCAGGCGCTCACGGATCATATCCGAAATAAAGTTTTGGATAAAGCGATTATTGATGGCCTTCTTCGTCTGATTTTCATAACTGGTCTGCGTCGAAAAAGAACTGACCACGCAAATCAGAGAATCGCTGACATCCTGCCAGGAAATTTTCGGCTCATTGCTCTTATAAAGATCATGATGTTTAATCAAGCGGTCCAGAGCCGAGGTAAAAGCCGAGCGCACCGCCCGTTCCGGTGAACCGCCGTATTCGAGCCAGGAGGAGTTATGGTAATACTCCTGGACATCATGCTCATTATTAAAACAAAAGGCCAGGGAGACCCTAAGCTTATAATCGGGTCTGTCTTTGCGGTCGCGCCCCTCGCCTTCCGCTTCCCAGAGCACCGGTTCGGACAAGCCTTTTTTGCCGGACAATTCACGGACAAAGCCGAGGATCCCCTCCGGATAGCAGAAGCTCTCGGTTTCACCGCTGATCTCATCATGGAATTCAAAGGTCACACCGGCATTGACGATGGCCTGACGCTTTAAGGTGTTCAAAAAATACTCACGGGGAATCTCGACGTCCGTAAAAACATCATCATCCGGCAGCCAGTGCTGCACGGTGCCGGTTTTACGGCCGCGGGGGGCCTTTTCTTTTTTCAGACCGCCGATATTTTTGCCTTTTTCAAAATGAAGGGAATAAAGATAGCCGTCCCGGCAGACCTCGACATCAAAAAACTCGGACGCATACTGCGTCGCACAAGCACCGAGTCCGTTCAGGCCTAAGGAAAATTCATAGTTTTCGCCTTCCAGGGTATTGTATTTGCCGCCGGCATAAAGCTCGCAGTAAACCAGTTCCCAGTTATAGCGTTTTTCTTTGCGATTATAATCTAAAGGAATGCCGCGCCCGTAGTCTTTTATCTGCAGGCTGTGATCTTTGAAGCGATGAATCTCAATCACATTGCCGAAACCTTCTCTCGCCTCATCGATGGAATTCGACAAGATTTCAAAGAAGGCGTGCTGAGCTCCGACGATGTCGTCGGAGCCGAAAATGACTGCGGGACGCAGACGTACTCTGTCTTCGCCTTTCAGGGCGGAGATACTTTCATTGTCATAACTTTGTTGCTGAGGCATAGTGTCTCCTGAATTGAAATACCACACCTCATTATAGCACAGCAGATTTCTCAGGAGAGCCCGGTAATATGGCCGTCCTCAGAGATATCCATGCCCAGCGCCGCCGGCTTGGAAGGCAGGCCCGGCATCGTCA
>CALLQJ010000169.1 GCA_938014865.1 uncultured Fastidiosipila sp. | reverse complement strand
CCCGCCAGACTTAAAATCACGCCGGGCACAAAGCCTTTCGGGCGGAAATTCAGATCAATTTCATGGCGGCCCGCCTTGACCGGGACGGCCAGCAACGCTTTATTGCCGATGTCTTCGCGCTCGGCCGGCTCGCCGTCAATCGTGA
This sequence comes from uncultured Fastidiosipila sp., assembly GCA_938014865.1. Taxonomy (GTDB): domain Bacteria; phylum Bacillota; class Clostridia; order Saccharofermentanales; family Fastidiosipilaceae; genus JAAYZH01. The sequence goes on along the minus strand of CALLQJ010000169.1, from coordinate 8,484 downwards.
TCTGCCAGGAATCATCATAAGGAATCGAAAAGAAGAGCAGAGCATCCTGCTCGAGCGTCGTCTGAAGGCTCAGGCCCGAACTGCGCCACTCCGTGACCTCGGCCTGCCGTCCGGCCAGTTCCCGCATCGCCGCTTCGTAAGCTTCGGGATCCAGAGCCGCCGCATAAACGGTCACATCCGCCGCATTCTCCTTATCCTGCTTGAAACTCAGTTCTGCCACGTCCCCCGCCCGGCAAAAGCCCAGGTCAAAGGTTTCCAGCCAGCGGACCGACCGGCTTTGCTTGTGGGTCGTCGCGGCTTCCGTCATCCGGCTCGCCTCGGGGCTGCTGCCGACGGGCAGCGTTTCGCCGCCCCCCGTCTGCGGATGCCGAATGGTAATATCCACCGTGGTTTTGCGATTGGTGTCGACGGCATAGTAAAAATACGTATCCTGCTCGATCGGGACTTCGACCCGCATCAGGGTCTCCCGGTCGCGATGTTCCGGCGTGAAGGAACGGCCGTGTTCCGCATCCCCCGTCGACGGCTGGTAGTTCGCCCCGCTCGTGACCGTGATATCCAGCGGCTCGAAAAGCTGCGGGATGCCGGCCATTTCTTCCAGCATTTTATTCCAGTTCATGAAAGGCGAGGCATGCGAAGGATTCCAGCGGGCAAAGGTCGGCCTTGCGGCAATGGCCGGGCCCAGGGCATAAGGATTTTCATAAAGGGTCATATCGTCATGCGAGGAGACTTCAACGAGCGAGCGGTCACGCGGCGCTCCGTTTTTGTAAAGGAGGTACTTTATGCCGAAAAGAGAATTTCCCACCGGCGTCGAGGCGACGTATTTATAGCTGTTGATATTATTGCCGTGATAGGCAAACTTGCGCATGAATTTCGCCGTATCTTCCCGGCTCGTTGACGAAAAAAGCGTATAGCCCGGATAGCCGTAGAGCGCTCCGTCATTGGTCGTTTTGGCCGGCATCAGCTCCATGCGGTAGAAATTATCCCCTTCTCTTTCCCTGACTTCTTCCAGGAAGCCTTCCACCTCGCCGAAGTCACCGACAAAGCTGCTGCGGGAGGTGTAGACCTCGTTTTCGCCGATATCGGCCACCGTGATGATGGTATTGATCGCCAGCTCGCCGACCATGACCACCGCCATCAGCAAGGCGACGGTGCGGAAGTAATTCGGCCGGCGGATCATGGAAAAGATCAGAAGATAGATCAGGAAAAAGAAGATATTAATATAGGCGTGCCCGTGCGCGAGCAGCTCCTCGTTCAGCTTTTCGGCCAGGATGACAAAAATAATGCCCAGTCCCGCCGTCGTCACAAGCAGCTTGGCAGAAAACTCCCGGATCACCGTCAGCGTCCGGAAGACAATCAGAAGCAAGGTAAAGCTGAAGAGGAAAGAGTAGCGGTACGGCAGCTGATTCGGGTAATGGAAGCCGTGCCAGATGAAATCCAGAATATTGATATTAAAACTTAAAAACAAGAAGGCCAGAAGCGCCAGGTGCGAGGCCTTTTCTTTCAGGGGAATGCGCTGTGAAATCACATAAAGCGGCAGGAAGACAAAGGCAAGTATTCCGCAGTAGACATTCGGCAGCCCCCGCCGGATGCTCGGCGGAATATTCATCAGTTCCTGCGTCATGAAGTCAAAGAGCCCGAAGCGGAAACTCATGCTTGCCGGGAAACTGTCGCCGGCTGCCGAGGTCTGGGCCAGAGAAACGGCCGTCGGCCAGAGCATAAAGGCACTGAGCGCAGCCCCTAATAAGGTAATGAACGCAAAGCGCAGCGCCGTCGGCCAGAACTTCAAAGGATCATACTGTTTCTCGGCATAGCCCGGATCGATTAAAATCTTTTCGCCGTTCAGCAGGAAGAAGGCCTGCCGCTCGCGCTGCTGTTCTGCCGCCTTGGCCGAAAGATAAGCGACGAAAAAATAAAGGGCACTGAAGAGGCAGACGAAAAAGGCCATGTAGTAATTGATAATTAAGGTCAGGGCCAGACTTGCCGCGTAAAGGGCAAAGCGCCGCTCCCGCACCAGCTGATGAATGCCTAAGACCACCATCGGCAGGAGGGCAATCACGTCCAGCCACATAATGTCCCAGGAATAGGCCAGATTAAATGCACTGAGCGCATAGGCGACCGACAAGGCCACGATCACGGCATCCGTTCCGTAGTCTTCGCCGCCCGTATTGCGTTTGTCTTCCGTGATTCTCACGGTGTAAAGGCCGTCTTTCCGGCACATGCCGTATCCCAGCATGGCCGCAAAACTCAAGCCGGACAGCCCGATTTTCGTCACGATGAGAAAAGTCACCGCTTCGGTGATGTGATTTTGCGGGAAAAACAAAAGGAAAAGATTCATCGGGGAGGCCGCATAATAGGCCATCAAAGCATAAAAATTCGTGCCCAGGCCGACCGACCAGCTGTAAAAGAGGCTTTCGCCCTTGATGAGTTTGCGCCGCAGTTCGCTGATAAAGGCCACATATTGATGGTACAAGTCGATGGTCAAAGGCGAACGATCGCCCACCGGCCAGAACTGCATAATGAAATACGCGGCTAAAAGCAGCAGCAGCGGCAAAGCAAATGATAAAAAGAGAACGCGGCGAAAAGACTTAGCCTGCTTGGATCTCATAAACGCTCCTTCGCTTAACGAACAAGGCGGGCGCCAAAGAAGCGGGGCCTTGACGCGTAACAGTATGATCTTAAGAAAAAAGCCGCTCTCCGTCAAACCGAAAAGCAGGCCCCGGGAGCTCCCGTCAAAAGCGCCTAAAGCGTCCGGCGGATCTGCCCGATCAGGCGCTTGAGTTCATTTTTCGAAAAGCCGCTTTTCTCTCCGATTTCCTCAATAATATCACGGGCCGTCGCCCCGGCCGAAAGGGACTGCCGGATCTTTTCTTCCAGAGCGTCTTGCGCCGCCTCCCGGGCGGCTTCTTTTTCCGCCGGACTCGGGGGGCCTAAGACCAGGACATACTCCCCGCGGGCCGGATGCTCCGCATAATAAGCCGCCAGCGCTTCCACGCTGCCGCGTTTTACTTCTTCATATTGCTTGGTCAATTCCCGGGCCAGGGCGAGGCGGCGCTCTCCCAGACCGGCCTTGTCAAGATCTTTTAAGGTTTTTTCCAGGCGGTGCGGGGCTTCGTAAAGGATGCTTGTGCCCTCATAGGCTTTGAGCGCTGCGGTTTTTTCTTTCCGGGCCCGGCCTTTGACCGGCAGAAAGCCGATAAAACGAAAGTCTTCGGCAGGGAGCCCGCTCAGCGCCAGCGCCGACACGGCGGCCGCGGGGCCGGGAATCACTTTGACCGGCAGGCCTTCTTCCAGGCAGAGGTCTGTCAATACGCTTCCGGGATCGGAGAGCACGGGCATGCCGGCATCGCTGACCAAGGCCAGTGATTTGCCTTGGCGAAGCAGTTCCAGAAGCTCAGGGCTTCTGGCCTGTTCATTGTGTTCATGGTAAGAAATCAAAGGCTTTTTCAAAGAAAAATACGCCAGAAGTTCAGCCGTCCGGCGTGTATCCTCCGCCGCTATATAATCCACCCGGGCGAGCGTGCCCAGGGCCCGGGGCGAAAGGTCTCCGAGATTGCCGATCGGGGTGCCGACAATATAAAGCGTCCCCGCTTCCGGCGCTTCCCGAAGCAGGAGTTCTTCCAGTCTTCTCAAAAGCGTCTGCGGCAGGCTCTTTTCCGCTGTGCTTTTGTTTCTTTCGTCAAGATCCGCCATCCGCCTTATCTCCTTCTGCCGCAGGCAATCCCCCGGCACGATCTGAGGCGCCGCTTTCTTCCGGATAAAACGACGCCGTTTCATCCGTGTAGCGTCCGTCTTCCCGGCGGATGATCAGCGCCCTCTCCCAGACAAAGCCCGCCGCGGGATCTTTTTTTGCCGCCATCAGGAAAGCGGAGGGCGCCCGGCCGGGACGAGGCACAATGGCGCGCAGACGCGTCACCTGAAGGCCGGCTGCCGCGGCTTCACGGAAGCAGTCGCGCAGGCGCTCGGGCCGCTGCAGGAAGGCCGCCTGTCCGCCGGGGGCAAGCCAGTTTGCACAGCATTTCATATATTCTTCTAAAGAAACAAAACGTTCTTCCCGGGCCGCGGCAATCTCCCGGGCACCTTCCGTGGATTCGTCACGTGAGGGCCCCGTGCCGGGCAGAAAATAAGGACTGTTGCCGAGGACCAGGTCAAAGCTTCCGGGCGAGGCTTCGGCCGGGATGCCGTCCTGCGCATAGCGGCGCAGGTCGCCCCGGAGGATGCGGAAACGTCCGCTGAGTTTATTGGCATAAATATTGGCACAGGCCAGTTTAAAGGGGCGCTCCATGAGTTCCACGCCGAGCCCTTCCGAACCGGGGATCAACGCCGAGATCAATAAAGTCAGGATACCGTTCCCGCAGCCCGGATCCACCGTGCGCAAGGGCTTTTGCCCCCTTGCGGACTGCAGACGGCGGCGCGGCTTGATCAGGCCGGCGGCCCAGTGCGCGAGGAGGACCTGTTCCTCGCCGAAACGGAAACTGTCTTTAAGCTGGGCGATGCGCAGGCCCTGCCGGCCCAGATCTTCCCAGTAAAGGCCGTCCATGGCCTCGATTTCTTTCAAGAGCGGCGGTTTTTCGGGCGGACGATTCGGAATCATGCTTTCCTCCTTATACGCAGCTTGCCGAAGAAATCCGACAGCATGCGCAAGACCGCCGACGCTTCCTGCATGTGAAGGGCCGCGGCCGCCGCGAAATATGCGCCCAGGGTCACGAGCCCATAGATCACATACTGCAGAAGCTGCAGGGCTTTGCTCGCGGAATACGGCATCACTTCACGCAAAAGCAAGAGCAGGGAGAAGGTGAAAAAGCCGGAGACCAGGGCTTTGATTAAAAAAGCCCCCAAGCCTTCTACCTTGATTTCCGAAGCAAAGCGCTTCATCAAAAGACGTGAAACAAGCAAAATAATCAGATTATAAGAACAAGTGGCCAAAGTCAGCGACTGCAGGCCGAGATGGAAAACATCGATGTAAAGGCGGCAGAACAGAGGGTTCAGGACCAGGGTTAAAACGCCGGTCAGAAGGGTAATCCAGCTGCGCTGCCGGGCAAAGAAGACCTGATTAATAAAGTAAATCAGGGACTGCAGAATCATATTCACCGAAAAAATACGCAGAAGCGAGGCCGTCGCGAGGACATTCTCATTGCTGTATTTTGCCGGATTCCACTGATAGACCGCCTGCACGGTTTCGGGCGCCGAGAGGCCGAACAAAATCACGCAGGGAATCATCATAAAGATGACCGTCTTAATGGCCTTGCTGTAAAAATCCGACGCTTCCCGGTCCGCGCCCCGGGCCAGGAAACCGCTGAGGTTCGGCAAAAGCAGAGGACCGACGGAGGCAATAATAATCTGATACGGCAGATTATATAGGGTCGTCGCATTCCGCAGGCTGGTCACCGCCCCCGTAAACTGATCGGCAAAACCCTGCTTCGTGATCAAGGTCAGCTGATTCACCGTGCCCGCCACGACCGGCGGAACGGCCAGCAGCAAAATTCTTTTAAACAAGGGATTGCGCAGATCCAGATTGGGCCGGAAATTATGCAGGTAAGGCTTGGCAAAATGCCCCATGTAAAGGCAGTAGCAAAGCGCGGCAAAGACCACGCCCCAGGCCGCCCGCATGGCCCCTTCCCGGGTCGGCGCGCCTAAAAGGGCGATGCCGAGCAGGCAGATAAGATTGTAAATCGAGTCGCCGAAAACCGGCAGCCCGAAAATTTTATAAGCCGAAAGGACGGAGTTGATGATGGCGATGAGAATAAAAAAGAAGGTCTGCAGGAAAATAATCTTGGACACCCCCGAGGCCACATGCAGAACCTCCGGATCTTTATTCGGATTGACCGCGGTGATGATGCGCCCGGAAAAAATCATGCCGAGCGTAAGCAGGACAAAGGAGACCAGAAGAATCAGGGTGTAGAAGGTCGACACCGAATGCCAGACTTTCTTTTCTTCATTGCGTTCGATGGCCGCCGCCAGAATCGGGGTGACCGCTGCCGTGACCGCCCCGCCCACCAAGAGGCTGTACACCAGGTCCGGCACAGAAAAGCCCAGTATATAGCCGTCGGATATCGTCCCGTAGCCGAAGCGCGCCGTAATGAAAATCTCCCGGCCGAAACCTAAGACTTTGGTCACGACGGTCGCCAGCATATAAAGGACCATGATCCCGGAATACGCCGCAACCCCCTGCGCTTTTTTATTATGCAGCGTCCCGCTGTGCCGGCGCTGCGAAAGCTTTCTGCCCATGAACCTGAATCCTCTCCTGAATCTTTTTAATATAGGATACTTTATCACAGACCCGGCGGGCAAACCGCAGAAGGTGCTCCTCCGGCTGCTGCCGCCTCCGCCGCTGCCGCAGCTTCCGGTCTTTTTAGGCCTCTGTTTATTTCATATTTATACGCACAAATTTATGCACACAAAAAAAGTTCCCGGCTCTGACCGGAAACTTTTTTCGGCATGCGGCGAATCAGCGGTCCTTTTCGACTTAGTCTTCAGGACTGATCGCCGATACAGGGCATACTTCTGCGCAAGCACCGCAGTCAATACAAGTATCTGCATCAATATTGTATTGCGTATCGCCCTCGGAAATCGCTTCGACCGGGCACTCGGGCTCACAGGAACCGCACATAATGCACTCGTCAGAAATTACATGTGCCATAATTGAATCCTCCCTTTTTATTGATTTGTCCACATAGTAACACCCGAAAATCAATTGTTCAATGACGCTTATCACAGACAAGCGCCGTAAACAGAACGCTTTCAGGCCATATTGGCCAAAAATTTTTACTTATTTTTCTTATCGTGAGGTTTAATAATGTAACGCGGCTTGCGTCCGCCTTTTTTATTCTTGTTTTTGGAACGCCGTCCGCCGCGCTGCCGGCTCGGCCTGGCCCGGACCTTGTCTTTATCCTTGTCCTCTGCCTTGGCCTCTCCCTTCTTCCGGCCGGCCCGCCGCGGCTTCGCCTGCCGGGGCCCCCGGGCCTGTGCCTTGTTTCGGGAAGCGCCTTTCGCGTCTTCTCCGCCTTCATTGCGGCCTCCGTCCGGTTTGTCTTTTTTCGCCTTCGGCCGGCCGTCCTCGCCGCCGCCTTTTCGCCGCAGTTCGCCCCAGCCGACGTCTTCGGCATCAATCGTATAGGACGTTCCCCAGCTGCCGTCGGCTTGTTTGGGCATGACGGTAAGCCGCAGATTCAGAATATCGCACTGCATGACTTTCGCCTCGGTCCCGTCCGGCAGCTCCACCATAGAACCTTGTTTCGGGACCAGCCGGCGGTTCGCCTTATACGCATCATTTTCGTAATTCAGGCAGCAGAGCAAGCGCCCGCAGTTGCCGCTTACTTTTGAAGGATTCATGGAAATATTCTGCTGCTTGGCCATGCGGATGGACACGGGCGTAAACTTCCGCATCCAGGACGAGCAGCACAGCTCCCGTCCGCAGATGCCCATGCCGCCGTTCATCTTTGCATCGTCGCGCACCCCGATCTGCCGCAGTTCAATGCGGACCCTGAAGCGGGCCGCCAGATCGCGCACCAGCTCGCGGAAGTCGACACGGCCGTCCGCGGTGAAGTAAAAGATCAGCTTCCGTTTATCATGGGTATATTCCGCCGCAACCAGAAACATTTCCAGCTCGTGCTGATCGATCAGCTCACGGCAGATATTAAAAGCTTCCTCTTCTTCCTTCTGCTTCGCCTCATACTGTGCCAGGTCGTCCGCGTCCGCTTTGCGGATGACTTTGAAAAAATCTTCCGCTTCCTCTGCTTCCAGACGCGGGCGCCTGCTCTGTACGATAACGCCCATTTCATGACCTATATCTGTTTCGACGATCACCCGATCGCCGACCTGAAGCGATAAATCCTGCGGGTCACAGCGCAGGGTCTCGCCTTTATCGTTAAACCTGATGCCTACTATTCCGGGCATGCAAGAACTCCTCTCTCGTCAGCAAGAGCATGCGGCAGACTGTCATTTCAAAGTTTCCGTTCGCTTCCAGCCGCTGTCTTGTTTCGTTTAATATCTGTATCACCGCGGCCGCATCATCGGCATTCAGCTGATAACGCCGGGCCAGAGCCCGAAGTTCCGGGGCGAGATCGCGGTGCATTAAAAATTCGTCCCGAGCCCCGCACGCTATCAGAGAAAGATCGCGCATGAAGCTTTGCCAAAACATAATAATAACATTTATTTCGCCCTTGGCTTCGGCCAGATCATCATAATCCGCCGTCAAAAGCTCGGCGATCGTGTGTTCGGGAAATGCCTTAAGCCGGGCAAAAGCGTCCCGGCGCAGCTGCGGAAAGCGCTCGTCTTTGGCAATCTTTTCGGCCGGCCCCGGAAGTCCCCGTGAAAAGGTAAGCGCCAGCTGCCGGACGGCCGGATCCTCAATCCCTTCTTCGCGCAGCAGCCGGTCTAAGCGTTCATCCGAAAGGGGCGGTACGGCCAGGATTTCCGCCCGTGAAAGCAAGGTCGGCAGAAGTTTCGCCGTTTCACTGACCGTCAAGACAAAATAAGCATGGGCAG
>CALLQJ010000168.1 GCA_938014865.1 uncultured Fastidiosipila sp. | reverse complement strand
TTTACCGTCGCAGGAAACTTCGGCGCGCAGATCGTGCACATAGCCGCCGTCGCAGTGGACGCACTCGACGAAGACGCCTTGGCGGACCATGTTGAGGACCATCAGTTCATCTCTGCCGTAGCAGCAGTTTTCCATGAACATGAAGGGGGTCCGGGTTCTTTCATAGCAGTCAATGAGGTCCCAGAGTTCTTTTTCGCTGTAGGCGCCGCCGACTTCCATCGCGGTGGGGACGCCGGCCTCCATCGCCATCATGGCGTGGGTAATATGCTTATCCCAGGACGAGCAGATGACGACGGCATCAATATTTTCCGCCTCTGCTTTGAAGAGTTCGGCCGCATCCTTATAGCCGCGCGGATCCCCTTTGTCCTTTTCTTTCGTATCTTTTTGAACCGCTTCGATACGGTCTTCATAGACATCGCAGACGGCGGCAATCTCCGTATCCTCACGTTCCAGCAAGACCTGTTTGGTAAGCAGTCTGCCGCGGCAGCCCAAGCCGATGACAGCTAAACGAAAACGTTCCATAATTAAAAATCCTTTCCTTTTCTTCACTCGTTTTTCTTTTTTGAGTCAAAACTCATCAGTTCTATTATAGGCAGACGGCAGAAAAATGAAATGCCTATATTGTAAGCAAAAAATAAAGGACGGATGAACGCCGAAAAAAGCCCGGCTTTTCTTTGCTATGATAAAGAAAAAGAAAAGCGCGCTGCGCACGAAAGAGGTTATTATGTTTTGTGATTTTATCTTCTGCGATGCCTTGCAGAAGGTATTGCCGAATGCAGAACCCGAAGGCATGAAAAAGGCGGAAGCGGAAGGCTTCGGGGGCGAAACGCTTTTTTTCCAGCTGGCCTATAGGCGGCACTATTGCCCGGAAAAAGAAGGGCCCGTCCTTTTGCCCCATACGGCAAAGCTGAGCATGGAAGGGGACAAGCGCCTTACGGAGCATACAGAGGTCTTCCGGGCGGAACTTGTGCCGGTCACCTTGCCGCTTTACCCGGACCGCTCGGATGAGGACTATCTTTTCCGCGAGGCGCAGCTGGCCCCGGATCTTTTGCAGCCGCTTGAAGGCGAGAGGATCCGCATGGTCCCCGAACAATGGCGCAGCCTCTGGTTTGAAGTCAGCATGCCGGAAGATCTTCCCGCCGGGGACTATCCGCTGACGATAAGGGTAGAAGATGATGATGTAATCGACTGGACCGGCGAGATCGTGCTCCGGAAGCTCCCGGGCGTTTTGCCGGAGCAGACACTGATCCGCACGGAGTGGTTTCACGCCGACTGCCTGGCCGATTATTATGCCTGCGAGGTTTTTTCCGAAAAACACTGGACCATCCTGGAAAATTTCATGCAGGCCGCCGTCCGCAACGGCGTGAATATGCTCTACTGCCCGATTTTTACGCCGCCTCTGGATACGGCGGAGGGCGGGGAGCGCACGACCGTGCAGCTTCTGCGCATTGCGGCGGATGAGGGGCGTTACCGCTTTGATTTTACGCTGCTGGACCGCTGGCTGGATG
>CALLQJ010000167.1 GCA_938014865.1 uncultured Fastidiosipila sp. | reverse complement strand
TCCCGCGAAGCAGGACCAGCAGACCCTGCAGGAAGCCGCGGCGGAAACTGCCGCCGTATCTGAGATAAACAAAGGTTTCAAAGATGGGCAGCAAGAGGAAGTAAGCCAGCAGCATAACGGCCCAGGTAAACTGGTTTTTCGATGCCTTCGCCTGATCGACGACCCGGGTGAAGTCCGCCCGGAAGAAGGATTTAATCCATTCACCGGTCTCATTTAACATCGCTTTGAATTCCGTATCCTGCTGACGTTTCGGCCGGGCAGGTCCTTGCGGATAATTTCCCTGAGGCGGCATCTGTCCCTGAGGACCGGGCTGAGCCTGCTGCTGCGGTGCATAGGCCGGACCGGAGGGTCCTGCCGGGCCCGGACGGCCCTGCTGTCCCTGCTGTGCATAACGGGGCTGCTGCGGATAGCCGCCCTCTTGTGCCTGCGGGTAGCTTTCCTGTGCCCGCGGATAGTCCTGCGGATAGCCTTGGCCCTGCTGCGGTGCTTGTCCCTGCTGCGGTGCTTGTCCCTGCTGCGGGGGATAGCCTTGATGGTAACCGGACTGAGAACCTTCCGGATAATGCTCGTTAGGTCTGTTCGCTTTATTCATCTGACATCTCCTTAATCGTAATTTGTCGAGTTATTGTCGTCATAATATCGCCGCTTGCGACAGTAAAATACGCAAAGATCTTTACAATGCACAAGAGATCTTTTTCCTTTTGTCCCTTATTTTTAATCTTTTGGCAAAATTTCAAAAGCTTCCGCCGTCTTCTGCCCTAAACGCCCCGGCTTGCGTTACAATAGGGTTCAGATTAAACGGAAAGGAGAACGGCATGCCGAAAAGATTTTTCAAAAAAGCTGCGGCCTCAGCAGCGGCAGGACTCATACTCTCTCTGGCTGCGGCAGCCTGCATGCACGTTTCTCCGCCCGCGGCAGAAACAGAACAGACGGGAGAAAACCTTCCGTCCTCCGCTTCCGGAAGTCTTCCCGAGCGCACAGACCCCGCGTCTGAAACAGGCCCCGCTCATACGGCTGCGGCAGGCACAACGGAGACAGGAAGTACAAGCAGCCGGCCTGAAGAACGTGAAGAAACAAGTGAGAGCAGCCCGGCCGCAGGCACAAGCTCAGGTACAAGTATAAATAGAACAAAAAATACAACACGCCCTGAGAAGGATCCCGAAATAAGCGAAACGACGCCTGCCGCAAGCGACGAGAATGACGCCGTGAAGGCCTGGTGGGAATACATCGGCGGCAAGGAGCATCCCGGCGATCCGGAAAAGAGCTTCGGCAGCTTTGCCGATCCCGTCCCGGTCAATGAAACAGCGGTCTTCGACGGCTTCGACACGCTCTTTGATCCCTTCCGGGCCGAAGTCTCCGTGCAGAAAATCTACCGCGGCCCCGAGGCCCTGCAGATGGTCAAAGACGCCAGTCCCCTGAACCCCGCACCCAAAGACGAGCAGGAATACCTGATCGCCCAGGTGCTCGTGAAGATCATTTCGTCTAAAAATTCCGAAGTGGTGGACATCAGTCCGTACTTCTTTTCCTTAGCCGGCGAAGACAGCCGGATCTACGGAGACGTCACCTTATTCCGCTCCGTCACCCCCGTCCTCTCCCCCATCGGCGAAGGCGAAACGTCCATCGGCTATATCTGCTTCCAGGTCGATAAGACAGACGAAAAACCTTATATTGTCTTCTTATCGAGAGCCCACGGCGGACTTTGGTTTAAAACCCGGGACGAAGAGGCCGAGGAAGAAACGCCTGCAGAAAACACAAGCGAAGGCCGGCAGTCCGGGCGGAAAAGCACACGGGAGAAGCCGAAGGACACACGATAATCCGGGACGCCGGAGCCGTTCCCCGGCTCCTTCAGAACAGCCGCAGACTCAGGTATTTTATTAAAAACTCTCAGAAATAAAAAAATGCGTTCAGGCCGGCAAGCCGAACGCATTTTTATTATCTTTTTGCATCACTCAGTAAATTCTCGACGAATTCACAATGAAAGGATCATAGCCGGCATTTTTCAGCGCGTTGATGATTTCCTTTTTATGCTCGGCACCGAAAGCTTCAAGGGTGACCTGCAGCTGCACGGCCGAATTCCGGTTAATCGACACAAACTGATTGTGTTCGAGGTGGATGATATTGCCTTTCATCTCCGCCACCACATGCGCGATGCGCTCCAGTTCGCCCGGACGGTCCGGCAAAAGCACGGCAAAGGTGAAGATGCGGCTGCGGGCAATAAGTCCGTGCTGCACCAGGGAGGACACCGTAATCACGTCCATATTGCCGCCGCTCAAAATCGAGCAGACCTTGAAATCGGGCGTAAGCTTCAGCCCTTCAATATCCTTAAGATGCTTCAAAGCCGCCACCGGCAAAAGCCCGGCATTTTCCACGATCATTTTATGCGATTCCATCATATCCAGGAAGGAGGGCACGAGTTCTTCGTCCCGGATCGTGATGACGCCGTCGAGGTAACGTTCCAGATAAGGGAAAACATGGTTCCCGGTCCGGGCCACGGCCACGCCGTCGGCAATAGTATTAATGTGCCGCAGTTTTTCCGGGTGTCCGAGCTCTAAAGCCACTTGTGCGGAATTTGCCCTGGCGGGTTCAACTCCGTAAACCAGAGTTTCAGGAGAACGCTGCTTAATATAAGCGGCCGTTCCGGCGGCCAGGCCGCCTCCGCCGATCGGAATCAGGACCAGATCCAGGTCCGGCATATCCCGGAGAATCTCCACACCGATCGAGCCCTGTCCCTGCGCCACGACGAGGTCATCAAAGGGATGAATGAAGGTATAATTATTTTCAGTCGAAAGCTTGATGGCATAATCAAAGGCCTCATCAAAGGTATCCCCGTATTTTATAATCCGGGCCCCGTAGGCAATGGTCCGGTTCACCTTGACCAGCGGCGTCGTTTCAGGCATGGTCACGATCGCCTTGAGGCCTGCGTCCCGGGCCGCTCTCGCCACACCCTGCGCATGATTGCCCGCCGATGCGGTCATCAGAGGATGCCGGCGTTCTTCATCCGTAAGATGGGCAATGCGCCAGCTGGCGCCGCGTACTTTATAAGCACCCGTTTTCTGCAGATTTTCCGGTTTCAGATAAACCTTGAAGCCGTGTTCATTGCTGAACTCCTCGCTGTAAATCAGCGGCGTATGCTTGCAAAAGCCCTGTGCCAGATAATCGGCGGCTTCCTCAATCTGCTCCGCTTTCAGCAAGTCTTCCGGCGTGCCGATCGTATTCCGCACGTCTTCTATCGTCTCCATACTCGTCAGCAGATCTACATCGCTGCCTTGGGTGTACTGTTTCATGAAATGCCTCCCGTCAGACTTTAGTCTTCCCCTTATTATACTCACAATGTCAAAAAAGGCCTAAAAGCTCCGGGAGACGTAAGAAATCGCTCAGATTTTTTCCGAGCGGACCCGGCAGCTCTTCCCGTATCCTTTTTTTACTGTAAAATAAGCTATGCAAAACACATGCCGAGTTCAAGGGGGAGATACGATGCCTGAGGAAAATAAAAGACCCGCGCTGCCGCCGCTCCGGAAGGCTCAGATTCCGCGCGTTGCCGCCGTACACGGCTTAGTCGCTTACGGCAATTGCTCACTTTCCGTCCCCATGGCGGTACTGCCGGCGGGCGGCTGTGAAGTCCTGCCGTTTCCGAGTTCCGTCTTATCCTCACATACCGCCTTCCCGGGCTTTTGTCTTTATAAGACCGACCCGGCCCTGCCGGAATTTCTGAAACAATGGAAAAAAATCGGGGTTAAGCCGGACGGGCTTTATTCCGGATTTTTGGGCTCGGCCGAACTGATCCGTTTTATAAAGGCCTTTACCCGGCAGTATCCCGATGCCTACAGGATCATTGACCCGGTCATGGGCGATCACGGGAAACGCTATGCCACGATTACGGACGCATTAGCTGAAGGGATCAAGTCGCTTCTTCCCGCCGCCGACGTGCTCGTGCCGAACCTGACGGAAGCGGCCATTTTGACCGGAAGCGCCTATAAAGGACAGAACCTGAGCCGGGAAGACGGCAAAAGGCTTTGTGCAGCGCTTTTAGAAAAAGGGGCGCGGCAGGTCATTTTGAAAGGCATGCAGCGCGGACGCCGGATTTATAACGGCGTGGCGGCGGAGGGCCGTCCCTACCGCGAAACGGAAACCCCGCTTTTCCCGAAGTCGTTTTACGGCACGGGAGACCTCTTTGCGTCCTGCCTTGCAGCGGCTTTGTTCAGCGGGCATACACTGGAAGATGCGGCAGCCTTTGCCGCAGAGCTGGTCTACGATGCGGTCGTCTTTTCCCAACGCCAGGAAGGCGCAGAGCAGCGCGGCATTGCCTTTGAAGTGTTTCTCGGGCGCGTCGCCTCTTTTTGCCGCCGGGAGGATCTGACCGGCAAAACAGAAAATTTTTCATGAACTCAAACTCCGATTCTGATCAGCAAAAGCCAAAAGATCCTCAAGTGAAATTTTGTCCTCTAAATACTCTCTGCTTTTTTCAGCCAAAAGGTCTTGAAAATGCCAGACTAATTGATTATTCCCGATTGAGACATCTATGCTGTCCGCCGGATCTTTATAATCAGACAGATTCTTTTGCAGCATCTTTAAACTTTCAGGATGTGCACCGATTCTCAAAGACTCTGTTTGCGTGAAGGCGGCAATGTCTTCTGCCAAATCTATATCATCTATTAATGCGGCAATTACTTTATCTGCGGTCTCTGCTTCGGAGCTGTAAACATTTCTCATGAAAGTAATGTTCGGTTCATAAAGAATTTTAGAATTTCCTTTTGAATTAGGATATGGAAAGATTCCTATTTCTATGTCAGGCCTTATCGTTTGAAGTGTCTGTACTGTCCACGTTCCGGTCAAAAACATAGCTGCTTCGTCTGCCGCAAATGCCATCGTACAATCCTGTTGGTTTACATTGCTTACATCGTCCCAGGAGTTCTTATAAACAAATTCCACTTGATCAAAACAATTTTTTATTTCTTTTGAATCCTTAAAATTATTTTTTCCCGAACGAAATAAATCACCCCAATTTTCATCCTGAGCTAAAAACTCATTAGTCATAAATTGCATCAAGATGTTTGCGGTATACCAATCCTCCCTGAAATGAGCAGCAAAAGGCGTAAGCCCTACATTATTTAATCTTTGACATATAGCCTCCAGATCCTCTTGAGTATGCGGAACCTCTAAGCCATAACGATAAAAGATATTTTTGTTATAAATAACACCCTGATATAACCTGTTATACGGCAAGCCGTAAACTTGTCCGTTTATCGTCACACTCTGCAATGCTTCAGGTAATATGTTTTTAGTAAATTCTTCCGAAAAAGAACTTAAACAGCCGCTTCCGTAATAACTGTACACATCTTGTGCTTTGCCGATGATGATATCCTCAAGGTTTCCGGCAGCAATTCTGGCTCGCATTTCTCCGGAAAAATCCTCCCCCCAGTCCATACTCTCCCACTCGATAAGAACCTCAGGACAGTCTCGTTTTATTGTCTTAATCATCATTTCTTCCAATCCGGGGTCACTTGTTGATTGGCCGTGTAATACTGTAACAAGTTCCTTTTGACTTGGTACAGGTTTTACCTCCGGTAAAAAATATTGATTACAAGAAACGCAAAAGGCAATAAGAAACAAAGATAATACTATCTGCTTTTTAGTCTTCACCATCTTTCTCCTCTGCTCTTTCCCTGTATTCACGAGGGCTTATACCTTTTATTTTTTTGAAGACTCTGTTGAAATAACCATAGTCCCCGTAACCTACAAGTGCCGCAATTTCAGTTAGATTGAGATCTGTATTTTTCATATACTCTATAGCATGTTCTATTCTCTGATGCGATAAATATAAAATCAGATTTAGGTCAAATTCTTCTTTAAATATTCTTGACAGATAAGCACTATCGATATGAAACTCGTCGGCCAAAAAATTTAAGCTTAAATCCTCGGCGTAATGCTTATCAATATATTCTTTCACTTTATGAACCGTTGAACGCACTGTATCACCTTGATTTGATGTATCTTGGCTGAAAACCTCATCCATCATTTGTCTGATAATGCTGATGACTTCCTTTAGATCATAATCTGAAACAGCTGTTATCAAAGCCTCATTTAATGCATCTAAATTTAAACGGTTAAGATTATCGCTTTTTAAACCGCCGGTCCTGATAATCCAAGATACAGCATCACATACTTGTCTTAATTCTATAAAATTCCACAACTGTTCGGCACTTTTAACTAATGCAATTTCTTCAAAAAGAACTTCTTCAAAACGTTGTTGATTTTTACTGCTTAAGGCAAGGCTTAACTGTTTTTCCTGTTCCGGTGAAATTTTCATTTCAGCTTTCTTGCACTCAAACTCTCCTGCATAAATCACTTCATTATTTATCGCATACGGCTGACAATATAAGGTCATGAGAACTTCATCGTAAGCCTCATTAAGTTTTTTAAATGAATAATAGTAGGAACTGATAATGGCTCTCACGGGACTTTTGAGATCATGACTTAATTGATCAAGCAGGAAATGGAGTTCCGGTCTGAGACTTGATTCGCTTTCAGCCGTAATCATGAAAAAGAAATTATTACGATAAATATAATTAAACACAATGTGCTTGTTTTCGGGAAAATGCCGGCTGATCTTATCTTTTATCTTAAAAACCAATTCATCTGTGCGGACAGAAAAAATTTCTCGTGCCTTTTTACCTAGGTTAGCTGTATGAAACAAAACCAAAGAAAACCCCGGAAATCGCAATTCAAAATCATCTAATAAAGCATACTCTGTTTCACTCTTATCAGCATTCGCAAATATTAAATTGCTGAATTCCCGATCAAGAGCAGCAGAAGATACCCGGCTTATCTCTTCTTGCAATAAATTCTTTTGACGTTTTTCGGCTTGCTTTTTATTTGCCTCATCAACTGCCTTACTTAATATAAGAAGAAGATCCGATGCACTGATCGGCTTTAATAAGTAATCAATCGCACCGGCAAGCAAAGCAGATCTTACATATTTAAAATCACTATATCCGCTCAATGCGATACATACAATATCAGGTTTAATCTCTTTTGCTCTTTTTATTAGTTCCGCACCGCTTATAAACGGCATATTTATATCTGTGATTAAAATATCAGGACTTTCAGACTCTATTCTGTTCAAAGCTTCTTCCCCGTCGGCCGCCGGCTCAGCCAGGAAAAACGAATGTGCTTTCCAATCAATAATCGTTTTTAGTTTTTCACGTATCCAAATTTCATCATCGACAAAAAGTATTTTATATTGATGATCCATTTGAATCCTCCTCGTGTTCTTCATAAGGCAAATAAAGTGTTACTTTGCTTCCTTTATTAATTTTGCTTTCGACTCTGACGCCGTACGCATCACCAAATAATAATTTAACGCGTGCATTTATATTTTCTATACCAATGGAAGCTTTCTTACTAAGTACACCGTCCGGTGCCTGTTTTAGGCGTTCATAAATGTCTTCAGCGTGCATCCCTACTCCGTTGTCTTGAACCCAGATTTCAAGGAAACCATTTTTTATATTACTGCCGATAACTATTTTCTTTTCGCCTTTTACATCTTTGAGACCATGTTTGATGGCATTCTCAACCAGAGGCTGTATTGAGAGACGCGGAATTTTATATTTTAACAAGTCAGGATCTATCTCAATTTGCAAGTTGAGGCTGTTTCCCATCCGGGTATTCATAATGAACATATAATTCTTGAGATGCAAAATCTCATTTTCCAGATTTGAGAACGGTGACTCCATATTGAGGCTGTAACGAAACATATGGGACAAGGCACGTGTTACAGATTCTATCGGATAACAATTGTATGACGAGGCTATGCTGCCTACGGTGTCTAAGGTGTTGTACAGGAAATGCGGATTCACTTGTGCCTGTAATGCCTTATATTTCATATCTCGCAAGTATAGTTGATAATAATATTCTTTTTTGGCGAGTGTTGATATCTCATCAAGCATTTTATTAAATTCATCTGCAAGAATTCCGATTTCATCTTTTCGCATAGGTTTTAAACGTAAGTCTGTCTCGCCTTCCTTAATTTTCTTTATAGATTCCATCATGTAGCTTAACGGTTTAGTTAAACCTCTTGATATAAGGATAAAAAGCAATATAAATACTAAGGTCAAAAGACTTAACACAAAAATTGTGTTCCGCAAAAGCGCCTGTTGATTTAACACCAATAATTCTTGAGGGTAAAGCATATAAACAGACATACCGTAACGCGCGTTATCGGTCATAAAAAACTCATAATTGTTCTTAGTTCTCGATGTATCCTCATTATGAATTCCGTTCCCATCATCATAAAAATTAATGAAAGCATCGTTAGTTACTGCATTTTCACTTGTAAGAGCAATTTGTCCGTCTTGACTTTGCAGCCAAAGAATCTCACGATCGCTGAATTGATATTTTTCAATGAACTGACGGAAAGGCCTGGGATCTATATCTGCAATCAGATATCCGCAGCATTGACCTCTGGGACTTATTTTCAAAACATAACGAATTAATCTCAGATCTCGCACGTCATTATAAACGCTGCTGATTAAAATCCCCCTGGAGTCACTTGCCAGGTAGTCTTGCAGAATTCGATCTTCATATTCATCCATTGCATTTAATGCATCCGGAGGATAAGAATAGCTCGGTGTTTGAGCATGACGGTATGAACTAATCAGTTCGCTGTTGATTGTATAAAGATAAAGAGTACAAAGATTTTGACCCGGCTCAAAAGATTCATGCGCTTGGATATATGCCAGCTGCTGATAATTTTGGGCCAGCTGATCGGCAGAACTTCCTTCGCTTAAATCTCGCAAAAATTCATTTTGGTTATAAATCCGAATCAGACTGTTTTCGATACTCTTGTTAAAATCATTCAATTCATTTTGAAGATTTCTTAAAGTATTACTGCTTATCTCTACAGCTTGTTGATAAATAATTTGAGAGGACGAACGATAAGAAAGCCACGTTTGAATAATCAGGGCAAAAATCATGCTAAGTAAACAGGCCAGAAAAATACGGGCACTGAGTTTCAGCTTGGGTTTATTATTTTCTTTTCTGCCGGTCGACAATTTAAATTTCCTTTCTGAAAGCTATTCTATCGTAGCTTTAACAGGCTGTAATTTAAAGCTTTATCAATATATACACAAATTTATCCATGTAAAGCCTACAAATTAGTCCAAGTATCACAATAATTTGATTGTTAATCTCAAATTACTAAAACTTTTGTACTTTTCCGATAAATATCGGGGAATCACCAAAGGAGAAACAGAATGAAGAAAAGTATCGCAATTCTAATGAGCTCTGTTCTGGCATTAAGTCTTATGACTTCTTGCGGCGGATCCAAAAACGATGATAAAGAAAACGGATCACAGAACAAAAACACGAAAAATGAAGAACAGCTACAAAAGGAAGAAGACGTAACATTACGCGTTCTTGCCGGACAATCCACCACTGATGCCGGAACTGAAGATATGATTGATGCTGCATTAGCGGAAAAATACCCACATATTAAATTAGAGTGGGAATGTGTGGACTGGGGGAACGATTTTCAGCCGAAAATGCAAGTCTATATGCAAAGTGAATTGCCTGATATTATGATCGGCAAAGCACAGGATGTCAGTACATACGGAAGCCTCGGACTTTTAGCCGATCTTGAAGGAAAACCTTATATGGATGAAGTCTTAGATGCTGCTAAACCGGGCGTGAGCTTAGACGGCAAAATATACGGCTTAACCTATAATGCACAATATCAAGGTGTTTATTACAACCGGGATATGTTCAAGGAGAACGGCTGGGAAATTCCGGATACGCATGAAGAACTGCAGGCAATTATAGATGATTGTCATGCAAAAGGGATCACTCCGTTTGCAAGTCACATGGTGGATACCTGGAGTATAGGTAACGTCACAATGCAATTTGCCGTAAATGAAGTGTTTAGAGATACACCTGATTGGGGTGACAAATTCAGAGCAGGCGAAGTTAACTTTTCTGACTCAGAAGAATATAAGCACTGTTATGAATACAATAAATTGATTTATGACAACACTTGGAGTGATCAAACCTTTTCCATGGAGCAGACGGCTTGTGATGCCAAAATGGTTCAGGGAGAAGCAGCAATGAAGGTTTCCGGTTCATGGAGCATTCAGAACTTCCTTGATATTGATGAAAATTTCGATTTTGGTGTTTTCCCTTTCCCGAATCAAACAGGAGATTCTAAACTCTTGTTTGAACCCAATATCACTTTTATGGCAAGTGCCGACAGTGAGCACCTTGACGCGATCGATAAAGTCTTTGAAGTCATAACGGGTGATAAAGATCTTGCACTCGAGATTTATAATTACACCAAAACAGCTCCCATGATAAAAGATGTTACCCCCACCTTCCCCAATCCGAGTCAGAGCGATATCGATAAATACGCTGAGAATGACCGTATTCAAGATGTAAATCTCGGAAATAATCAATTGCAGTGGGGCGGTTTCCAAGAAGAAAATGCGAAGGACATAGCTGAATATTTACAAGGAAATATTTCTCTGGAAGAAGCGCTGGCTGCTGCTGATGCCAGAAGAGAAAACAGCAAATCCTGACTCTGAATGTTCAGCAAGAGAAACTGCTGCGGGGCGGCAGTTTCTCTTTATTCATAGGGAGGATAAATGAATACACACGACTCCAAATTCAAAAAACATGATAGAATTCAGTATTTAATTTTACTATTACCGGGGTTAATTATTTTTACAATCGGATTGATTATCCCCATGCTTTTGGGCTTTTATTACTCCTTTACGTCTTGGAACGGCATGACGGCTGAAAAGCCTTTTGCAGGTTTATCTAACTATTACAGGTTATTTCACGATACTTATGCCGCCCAGGCATGGATATTTACGATCAAGTTCACATTGCTAAACACGATTCTTCAAAATATTGGCGCAATTCTCCTGGCCGTTGCCTTGGACAGTGCCATTAAATTAAAGAAGTTATTCAGAACAATTTTCTTTATTCCTTGTCTCATCAGCGCGCTTGTCGTCGGTTTTATTTGGCTTAAGTTATACGGAAACGTATTACCTGCTCTAATGGACTATCTCGGCAAAGACATTAATACTATGCTCTTCGGACGGGATGATACTGTTTTAGCGGGATTAATTATTGCCAATAACTGGCAATGGATAGGCTATTGGATGCTGATTTACTTAGCTGCACTTCAATCAATACCGCAAGAATTGTACAGTGCGGCAAAAGTCGACGGTGCCAATGCTTTTCAGCAGTTTTTCTTTGTTACTCTGCCGATGTTAGCGCCGGCATTAACGATTTGTATTGTCGGAATCACAACCGGTTCTCTCAAGGTCTACGATCTTTTGGTCGCCTCGACGAATGGGGGTCCGGGCCGGGCATCTACGTCAATAATCTATTATATTTACAGCACTGCAATTAACGGCCGTCAATACGGATACGGCTCTGCCTTATCTGTTTCTTTGATCGTTGTACTGCTTATTGTTGCACTTATCCAATTAAGAGTATTAAAGCGGCGGGAGGTACAACTGTGAAAAAAGATAAGCTATTAAAAAACACTAATAAATCTTCATTCGGCCCGGGGACACTTGTTCTGCAGATTATTGTCGTGAGTGCAGCGTTGTTTTTTGCCTCCCCTCTCTTCATTATTTTGAGTTATTCTTTCAAAACCAAAAGAGAAATCTATATCGGGAATCCGCTTTCATTACCTGAAAGTTTAAATTTTAACAATTATATAAATGCCTATGAAAAACTAAATCTGAAAGTAACCTTTCTTAACACTGCCTTTTATACAAGCGTGTCCGTTCTTGTCCTGGCGATTCTTTGCGGCGCTGCGGCTTGGACTATTGCAAGAAACAAAAATAAATTTTTTAAATTTTCATATTTTTATTTCATTATCGGCATATTGATCCCGGCACAAGCACTGTTTCTTCCCATATATACAGTCGGGTTCAAAACCGGTTTAGTAAATACCAGAGCAGGCGTCATTTTCATGTTCATTGCCACTAATATTTCCTTTGGCGTATTTTTGATGACCAGCTTTATGTCTACGGTTCCTATTGAACTGGAAGAAGCTGCAAAGATCGACGGCTGTTCTGTTTTCGGAATTTATTTCCGCATTGTAATGCCGCTTTTAAAACCTGCTATGGCAACCTTGATCATCATGCTTTCTTTTCAAATTTGGAATGATTATTTGATGAGCAGTTTATTTGTCAGCACTAACAAACTTAAAACAATTACCGTTGCAATCCAAGCGCTTTTCTCGCAGCAGAGCAGTGACTACACAACAGCATTTGCCGCAATTGTAATATCGGTCTTGCCGATCTGCATTCTTTTCATTTCAATGCAAAAGTATTTTATCAAAGGGATGACCGTAGGTGCTGTTAAAGGATAAAATATTGCTAAAGCACGTAAATAGTGTTTATTTTCAATACTCTATTAATATTTTTAAATAACTTAGGAGAAGATTTATGAAAATCCAAAGTGAATACGCCGGACTCTTTCTTGACATTGAAGTCTCCGATGAAGGAGAGGTCTTTTTACTCAATCTCGGAAGCCGGAAGCTCCCGCCGCCGGAAGAAAAAAGCTGGTATCGCCTCATCGAAGTTCAGATGGCAGGCTTTAATCAGGATCACCATCACGGGAATAAAAAAGCCGGCACACAGCCCGGAAGCTTATTCCGTTATCGTGATCATCGGATTTATGACAATGCGTACGGCCGGAAAGTCGAGATCCGCCAGACCTATGAAACGCTTGAAGTGATTACGCATCTGCAGTTTTTTAAAGAGATTGCCGTCGTCGAAAGCTGGAGTGAAATCATCAATCACGGCGACGAAACGGCCGCCGCACTGGAATATTTTTCCTCCTTCAGCCTCACCGGGCTGAACCGGGAAAACGGCCGGCCGAGAGATGAGGGGGCTTTTGTTTATATTCCGCATAATACCTGGTACGGGGAATGTCAGTGGCAGCGCTATTCCCTGCACGAGGCGGGCTATTGGATTACGAATGAGGTATTTTCCAATAAACGGATTGCCTTAAAGAGCACGGGCAGCTGGCCCTGCGATGAGTACCTCCCGATGGGGGCTTTTGAAGATGAAGCCTCGGGCTGCTGCATCTGCTGGCAGATCGAGACGGCGGCGTCCTGGTCCTGGGAGATTTCCGATATTGCCTCCGAACTTTACCTTAAAATTTCAGCGGCAGATCTCCGGGAAAATGCCTTTTCTTTAAAACTCAAGCCCGGTGAACGCTTTGTGAGCGAAAAAGCCGCCGCGGCCTTTGTGGACGGCGATTTTACGGCGGCCGTCCGGGAACTTACAAAATACCGCCGCGTGATCCGGCGCCCTAATCGGGACAATGCAAGGCCGCGGGCTATTTTTAATGATTATATGAACTGTCTTTGGGGGCAGCCCGACATGGCGAAAGAAAAGCCCCTCATCGACGCCGCTTCTGAACTCGGCTTCGAATATTACTGCATTGACTGCGGCTGGTACAGTGACGGCGCCTGGTGGACCGGGGTCGGCGAATGGCGGCCTTCAAAGGCGCGTTTTCCCGGAGGCATAGAAGAAGCCATGGACTACATCCGGCAAAAAGGGATGCAGCCCGGCTTGTGGCTGGAGATCGAGGCCATGGGCATACACTGTCCTTTGGTCAAGGATTTTCCGAAGGACGCTTTTTTTCAGCGCGACGGACGCCCGATCATTGCCGAAGGCCGGTATTTTCTGGATTTCCGGCATCCGAAAGTGAGGGCCCACGCCGATGAAGTGATCGACCGCCTGGTCCGGGACTACGGCGTCTCCTACATTAAAAACGATTACAATATCGACTCCGGCCCCGGCACGGACGTTACGGCCGACAGTACGGGAGCAGGGCTTTTGGAACATACGAGGGCTTTTGTGAAATGGCTTGATGAGGTTCTGGAGCGTTATCCCGATCTGGTGTTTGAAAACTGCTCAAGCGGCGGGATGCGGATGACGAATAAGCTTTTGAAAAGGCTTTGCCTGCAGTCGGTGACGGACCAGACGGATTACGTGAAAATGGCGCCGATCGCCTGCAACTGCGCAACGGCGCTGCCGCCGGAACAGGCCGCCGTCTGGAGCTACCCCCTGGCGGAAGGCGATGCGGAAGAAACGATCTTCAATATGGTGAATGCCCTCCTGCTGCGCCTGCATCAAAGCGGGCACTTAGCAGAGCTGTCGGAAGAGAGACGCCGTTATGTGGCCGAGGGGGTCCGCTTCCATCACCGCATTGCTCCCGTGATCAAAGAGGGGCTGCCGTTCTGGCCTTGCGGCTTGGCGGATTTTGCCTCCCCTTACTGCTGC
>CALLQJ010000166.1 GCA_938014865.1 uncultured Fastidiosipila sp. | reverse complement strand
GCAGTTCCGGAGTGACCCGGGTCGTCAGATGCTTGGCCAGAACCGTCCGGAGATAGCCTTTTGAGCTCTCCAGCGTTTCCAGGCAGCGCTTCTTTTCTTCCGGCGTCCCCAGTACACTGATGTAGCAGGTCGCGTAGCTTAAATCGCGCGTCACCTGTACTTCCGTTACTGAGGTAAAGTCCGGGACTCTCGGATCTCTCATATCATGCATGATGGTCTTTGCCAATACACGCTTGATTTCGTCTGCTATGCGGTCTTCTCTTCTGAGCGCCATAAATTATCGCTCCACTTCTTCCATTTTATAAACTTCGACCACGTCGCCTACCTTAATGTCGTTATAGTTCTCGATCGTCAAGCCGCATTCATAGCCTTGGCTGACTTCACGCACATCGTCTTTAAAGCGGCGCAGCGAGCCGAGTTTGCCTTCATAGATCACAATATTATCACGCAGCAGGCGCACATCGCCGTTGCGGACAATCTTGCCGTCGGTGACGTAGCCGCCGCCGATGGTGCCGACCGAAGAGACCTTGTAGGTCTCGCGGATTTCGACGTGTCCGATGACGACTTCTTCGTATTCGGGCGCCAGCATGCCCTTCATGGCCGCTTCGATATCTTCAATAGCATGATAGATAACCGAGTAAAGCCTGATCTCTACCCCGAGTTCTTTGGCCAGTTCGCTGACCGCATTGCTCGGACGGACATTGAAGCCGATGACCATGGCTTGACTGGCTTCGGCCAGGCGCAGGTCGGATTCATTAATCGCCCCGGCTGCGCCGTGGATGATATTAATCCTGACTTCGTCATTGCTGAGCTCTTCAAGCGAATGTTTCATCGCTTCCACCGAGCCGACCACGTCGGCCTTGATAATGATATTAAAGTCAATAATCTTGCCTTCTTCAATCTGAGAGAAGAGATTATCCAGGGTAACGGCGGGACCGGAGCTGATCGCGTGTTCGCGTTCTTCTTCCCGGCGTTCCTCAGCAAACTGTCTGGCCATTTTCTCATCTTCTACCACGTAGAACAGAGAACCTGCCTCAGGCACTTCCGGCAGTCCGATGACCTCAACGGGTACGGAGGGACCGGCCGGTTCATTCATGACGCCCTTGGCGTTTTTCATGGCACGGACATTGCCGACCACCGTATTCGCCACAATGGTATCGCCCTGATGCAGGGTACCGCGCTGTACGAGCAAGGTCGCCACCGCACCTCTGGCCTTATCCAGCTGCGCCTCAATGATGATGCCCTTGGCCTGCTTTTTCGGATCGGCTTTAAGTTCCATCACGTCGGCCGTCAGCAGGACCATTTCCAGGAGTTCCTGGACGCCTTCGCCCGTCTTCGCGGAGATCGGCACCATAATGGTCTGGCCGCCCCACTCTTCGGGGATCAGTCCCTGCTGACTGAGTTCCTGCTTGACCCGGTCCGGATTGGCTGCCGGCAGGTCCATCTTATTGATGGCGACGATAATTTCGGTTTTTGCCGCCTTCGCATGATTGATCGCTTCAATCGTCTGCGGCATGACCCCGTCATCGGCCGCGACCACTAATATTGCAATATCCGTGGCCTGCGCACCGCGGGCACGCATCGTCGTAAAGGCTTCGTGTCCCGGCGTATCCAGGAAGGTAATCTTGCGGCCGTTCAGTTCGGTCATGTACGCACCGATACGCTGCGTAATGCCGCCGGCCTCATCTTCGGCCACATCCGATTTGCGGATGTAGTCAAGCAAGGTCGTTTTACCGTGGTCAACGTGGCCCATTACCACCACAACAGGCGGACGCGGGACGAGATTCTCTTCCTCGTCTTCCGACTCATCAAAGAGCATCTCGGAGAGCTTGACTTCCTTAAGCTTCTCGGTTGTGACACCGAATTCGTCCGCAATAATCGCGGCCGTATCGTAATCGAGATCCTGGTTCATCGTAGCCATGACCCCGTTTTTCATCAGATGCATAATCACATCGGCCGAAGTACGGGAAATCGCTTCCGCGAATTCTTTCACCGTCAGCGTCTCAGGCAGCGCCACATGCGTAACCGGTGTTCTGGCCTTGCGCTCTTCGCGGCGCTTCGCCTCTTTTTTGCGGCGGCGCTGAATGCGCTCATCCCGCAGTTCGTCACGCACATCGTGCTGTTTTTTGCGCCGGCCCGAAGAACCGAAATCACGGTAACGGGTTCTGCCGTCCTCTTTTCCGGAACCGAATTTATGCTTGCCGTCCTGCGATCTCCTGAACCCGGGATCTGCCGGCATCTGGCCGGGACCCGAACGGAAGCGCTGATTCGGTCTGCTGCCGGAACGGAAGGATCCGCTTTTGCCGAAGTTGCGGCTTCTGCCCGAATAACGGGTTCTCTGCCCCCGCTTCTTCTGCTCGCGGCGTTCTTCCTGCGCCTCTTTGCGCTTGGTAAATGCTCTTGCGGTGGCCGCCAGGGAATCGTCTGCCGCAGCAGAAATCTTCTTGGGCGTCCCTTCCGTAATAGCATCTCCCGAGGCAAGCTTGCGCGGCTTCTTGCCGAAAGGACTGTCTTCTTTCTTTTCTTCCGCCGGCTTGCTCTTTTCTGCAGCGCTCTTGCTGCTTTCTGCCTTGTGTTTCTGCTCTGAGGCCTTGGCCGCTTCCTGCTTTTTGCGCGAAGCGTCCTCTGCCTTTTCTTTCTCGGCAGCTTTAGCGGCTTTAGCGGCTTTGATCTCCGCCTTTTTCTCGGGAATCTCGGCGAGATCCTCCTTCGTCAGGAAGGCCTCCGCCGGATCTTCATGCACTTTGGCCAGCGTCTTGCCGGAAACCAGCTTGCGGGGTTTGGGCGCGGTCTCAAAAGGAGCCGGCTTCTTCTCTTTTTCTTTTTCCGCTTCAGCCTGCTTCTTTTTCTGCGCTTCTTCTTTCGCCTTTTTCTCGGCGGCTGCCTTTTCGGCTGCCTTCTTCTCGGCTTCCGCTTTCCGGGCAGCTTCCCGCACTTCTTTTCCGGACTTGATTTTCCGCGGCTTCGGAGCAGACTCAGGCGACGTGACGGTTTTTGTCACGCTCGCTTCCTCCGTCTGCCCGGCAGGCACTTCTCCTGCCTCCGCCTCAGGCTGATCTTCCTTCGGCTTGCGGGCCGGCTTTTTCACCTTTTTAACTTTTACTTTACCGGTGATGACTTTGCCCGAGACACCCTGCATACTGAAGGTCGCACTATCCGATTCGGAAGGCGCGTTTGCCGCGTTCTGCTTTTTTTCTTCCTTCTCCGGGGCGTTCTCCGGTAAGCCGGTATCTTTTTTATCTACCATACTATCTTTCATTCCTCCAAAGCCGCTGTTTTTCACTAGATTCTCTATTATACATTCTTTTTATGATAAAGGGTGCCAAAGCCCTTTCTTTTGCGTTTCTGCCGCAGATTCCCGTCTTCCGCAGCTTTCTGCCGGCAAAGATCCGGCGTGCCGGAGCAAGGCCGGCGCAGGACCTGAACGTTTCTTCTCCGAAACCGTCCTTCCGTTAAGAGCGTTCTTATGCCTTCTCTTTTTTGCAAAAGCTTTCGGAAAGAACGGACTTGCCGTCTGCGGAAACTCTGACCACCCGCCGTCCCCGTTCGGCCGCCGCTTCTTCACGGCGCAGCTCGTCCAGTGCTTTTTTAAGCAAAGCCCCCGTCTCCGGGTGCAGTTCCGCATGCAGGTGATGCCGCAGTCTGCCTTGATTTAAAGCCTTGTCAATACAGTCCTCATTCCGGCAGACATAAGCGCCTCTTCCCTGTTTCTTTCCCGTAGGATCATAGATGATCTTATCATCTTCGACAAGGAGACGAAACAGCTTTTTCTTTTCCCGCATTTCTCTGCAGCTGACACACATTCTGGCGGGTACTTTTTTACTTTTGCCCTTAGCCATTCTGCCAAGCTCCTTTATTCCTGTCTTGCTGCTGCAAAAAGACCAGACGAAATTTTATCGCTTAGTCTTCGCTTGCTTCTGCAGCGTTCTCAGACGCTTCATCCGAAGCGTCGGCAGGCGCCTCGTCCGCGTCCTCCTCCGCTTCCGTGTCTTCATCTGCGTCTTCTTCAGATGCTTCTTCGGCATTCTCTTCTTCTGCCGCTTCTTCCTCACTACGCTGCGCCCGTTCATCGTCCGCCGCCGCAATCAGTTCGTCGGCCAGATCCGCGGCATTAAAGCCTTCCTCGGAAGCTGTTTCCGCGGAATCTTCCGTCTCATCCTGCACGGCGTCCTCTAAAGCCTCTGCTTCCGCCGCTTCTTCCTCAGCGTCCGCGGGCTCTTCCTGATCCGCCGCATCGGCCGCCTGTTCAAAGCGGGCCATGAAGCTCTGCTCAATTTCTTCGCGCAGCTGGCTTTCGCTCTTGATATCAATTCTCCAGCCGGTCAGCCGGGCCGCCAGCCTTGCGTTCTGCCCGTTTCGGCCGATGGCCAGCGAGAGCTGATTATCCGGCACAATCACCTGAGCGTCGCGGCTGTCTTCCGTTTCGGTCAGCTCCACACGCACGGCATTGGCCGGTTTCAGCGCATTGCGGATATAAATGGTCTCGTCGGGATCCCATTCAATAATATCGATTTTTTCACCGCGCAGTTCATTCATGACATTCTGCACACGCATGCCGCGCTGTCCGACACAGGCGCCGAGCGGGTCTACATTTTCATCACGGGTCGCCACGGAAATCTTTGTTCTCGAGCCCGCCTCACGCGCGCAATTCACCACTTCCACGATCCCGCTGGCAATTTCCGGCACTTCCTGTTCAAAAAGACGCACCACCAGGTCAGGATGAGAACGCGACACATAAATGACGGGGCGGCCTCTGCGGTCGTCCACCCGTTTAATCAGAAACATCATCCGCTCGTTAAAGGAATAATCATCCAGCCGGCTTTGTTCACGGCTCGAGAGCACGGCCTCGGCCCGGCCGATGTCGACAATCACCTCACGGCGGTCCTTGCGCTGCACCACGCCCGAGGCCAGTTCGCCGATGCGGTTGGAAAATTCAGCCTGAATTCTCTCGCGCTCGGCCTGGATCAGGCTCTGATTAATGGCAAACTTCGCAGCCTGTGCGGCCAGACGGCCGAACTCCTGCGGCGCCAGTTCATACTGAAGAATATCGCCGAGCTCAAAGTCACTGTCGAGCGCCTTGGCATCCGAAAGGGAAATCTCCGCATTCGGATCTTCCACCTCGTCCACCACCGTCTTGTGCAGGAAGACCTTCATTTCCCCGGTTTCCCGGTTCAGGGACGCCGTCACATTTTCCGTGGACTTTGCATTAAACTCACGCTTATATGCCGCCACCAGGGCATCCTCAATGGCTTCATAAATCAAATCCGCTTCCAGTCCGCGTTCCTTGCACAGCAGCCGGATAGATTCTACTAATTCCTCATTCATCTCAACAATTTCCTTTCTTCGCTCCAGCGAAAATCAAAATTTAATGACGCGTTTGACGACGGCAATCTCCTTGCGCGGGAATGCCTCGGCTTCTTCCTCTTCATCCGTCTCCAGATAAAGCGTATCTTCATCGGCATCCTTTATAATACCTTCTAATTCTTTCACGCCGTCAATCGCCCGGTAAAAACGCAGTTTAACCTCCGTCCCCTCATAGCGCAGCAGGTCCGCTGTCGTTTTCAAAGGCCGGTCCAGACCCGGGGACTGCACTTCTAAGTAGTAGGCTTTTTTCAGATTAATATTCTCTTCTATGACAGGATCCACCGCACGGCTCACGGCCTCGCAGTCATCAATGCCGACCCCTCCGCGTTTATCAATGATCAGACGCAGAAAGTTTTTGGAATTCTCGTGCACATATTTTACCTCAAGCAGCTCGAGCCCTAAATCTTCAACAATCGGCTCACATAATTCTGCCACTCTTCCGGGTAATCCGCCGGCCATATTATCCTCCTCAAGGCATAAAAAAAGCCCTCTTAATAAAAGAAAGAGCGGGGCGTTTCACGCACCACTCTCACCATACTACCTGAACCGTTCTTAACTGTATCACGATCCGCCGCAAAGATCAAGCATCGGCCCTGATTCCGGGCCGATTCCGAAGGCCTGCTCCCGGGCAAAAGCCCGGGGTTCGGGCCAAGACATTTTTACTCTACTTCGATCTCGTCGCTCCAGCTCATCAGTCCTCTCAGACGACGGCCGACCTGCTCGACGGGATGATTCTCTTCCAGACGGCGGCGCGCCTTGAGCGCGATCTGCCCGCTCTGGTTATCCGCAATGAATTTCGCGGCAAAGGTACCGTCCTGGATCTCCCGCAGCACCTGGCGCATGGTGTCCTTGGTCTCTTCGGTAATAATCTTTTTGCCGACCGAGTAATCGCCGAATTCCGCTGTATTGGAAATCGAATAGCGCATCAGCGACAAACCGCCCTGATAGACCATATCCACAATCAGCTTCATTTCGTGCATGCACTCATAAAAGGCATTTTCTTCATCGTAACCGGCTTCCACCAGCACTTCAAAACCGGCTTTCATCAATTCGGAGACACCGCCGCAGAGCACGACCTGCTCACCGAAAAGATCGGTTTCGGTCTCTTCCCGGAACGTTGTTTCCAAAAGTCCCGCCCGGGCCGCGCCGATGGCGCTGCCGTAAGCAAAGGCAATATCACGGGCATTGCCGCTGTAATCCTGATGCACGGCAAAGAGCGCGGGCACCCCGCGGCCGAGCTGATACTCATGCCGGACCGTATGGCCGGGGCCCTTGGGCGCGATCATAAAGACGTCCAGATTTTCCGCCGGCTGAATAATGTTGTAATGAATATTAAAGCCGTGTGCGAACGCAACAGCCGCCCCTTCTTTCAGGTTCGGCGCAATATCCCGTGCATAGACTTCACCCTGCCGCTCGTCCGGAATCAAAATCATCACGACATCCGCACCTTTGACGGCTTCGGGAATCGTCTGCACTTCCAGGCCATGTTTCTCGGCCTTCGCTTTCGAGGAAGAGCCCTCACGCAGTCCGACCACCACATCGATGCCCGAATCTTTCATGTTCAGCGCATGCGCATGGCCCTGGCTGCCGTAGCCGATGACGGCGACTCGCTTATTGTCCAAAGCACCTGTGGAACATTCTGCTTCTCTGTAAATCTTTTTCATAAATTTTACCTCCGATGATCTGCCTTCGCAGATTGATTAGCTTTTATATTTTGATCGTTTATTGTTCAAGGGTTTATCCGCCGTCCAAAAAAACAGCCGGGTCAAGGGCCGAACACTAAGCGGCCTCCCGCTGTTCAGCTGCCGGCGGTCTCGTCATCCGCATAGACTTCCGTCACATCCAGCATCTGCGGTCCGCGGCTGATGGCGACCACGCCGGTCCGGACGAGCTCCATAATGCCGTAGGGGGCCAGCATCCCGACCAGGGCCTCCAGCTTGCCGCTGTCCCCGGTAATCTGGACGGTGACCGTTTCGGCGGAAACATCCACGATGCCGCCGCGGAAAATATCCACGATGGTGACGATCTGCGAGCGGACTTCGGCATCCGCCTTCACTTTAATCAGCATCAGTTCGCGGGCAAAGCTCTCCGCTTCGGGAAGTTCACGAACCATCAAGACATCCATTTGTTTGTAAAGCTGACGGATAATAAGGGGCACCTGCTCCTCATCCACTTCCAGGCAGACCGTAATCCGCGTAATGTCCGGATCCTGGGTCGTGCCGGCGGCAATGCTCGCAATATTATAGCCGCGTCTGGAAAACGCATTGGCAATACGGGCCAGAACACCCGACTGATCTTTCACTAACAAGGCCAGTGTAGCCGCCATGAAACATCCCTCCTTATACAACAGTACTAAAGTAGCACGAATCAAAACGCCCCTCAAGCATCGCTCGAAAGGCGTACGAAAACAAGAATTTTTATTCGCAAATGAGATCGGATCCGCCGATTACTTCGTCTCTTCCGTCAGCACTTCTTCTGTCACTTCCGTCTCGACGCTTTCGCCGTTCGCTTTTTTGAGCTCCGTCAAAATTGCGCCCAGAAGTTCTTTTTCGTCCGGTTCCGGAGCCTCTTCTTCTTCCTCTTCCTCTTCGATGCCGAGTCTCTTGTTTCTGGCTTCTTCCGCCTTCGTCCGCATTTTATTAATGCCTTTGACGACCAGGAAGATCACCAAAGCAATAATCAGGAAGCTGATAATCGTATTAATCAGGAGGCCGATATTAATCGCCACCTCAGGCGTCTCGCCGGCCGCTTCTTTCAGCACAATCTTCATGTCGCTGAAATCCACCCCTCCGATCAAAAGCCCCAAAGGCGGCATAATGATATCGTTCACCAGAGAGTCCACCACCGCTTTGAAGGCACCGCCTACGACGACACCGACGGCCATGTCAATCACATTGCCCCTCATGATAAACTCTTTGAATTCTTCTCTGAATTTTCCCATATATCCCTCACAAAAAATGTTTTTGACGCCTCAAGCTCCCTTTAAAAGAAAAGCCCGGAATCTTTCCGTGCGTCCTGCAAGGCTCAGTATAGCAAAGCCCTTCCTTCCCTGACGGAACATAAAACAAAACCGCTCCTTTTCGGGAGCGGCCCTGTCTTCAGGTCTTCACCTCTTATTTAACGTATTCTCTCAAATTCTCCGGTACATCTTCGCATTCGCAGCTGTAAATAATTTCGGCTTCAAAATGATGTTCTTCGGACATGCCTTCCAGTGCGGCCAGGAAGCGGGTGAGTTCTGCCTGATCCTCGGAACGCGCCACCTTGGCGATGCTGTCGATATAAATGTGTGTGATGTCGTAGTCACGAGCATTGAGTCCTGCGATAAAAGCAAGCAGCTCATCATAATTATTGATGGGGTACTGGTTGATGTCGATCATGCGAACGCGGAACTTTACATATTTATCTAAACGATCCCCGCGCAAAATACAAATTATATTATTTTCCGTATTTTCAGCCTGTTTATTCAGGTCATCGACCAGTCTCCTGCTCTTACCGCTGCCTTTGCCGCCTACAATCAATTTCACCATAATGAGAGTCTCCTTTGAAATGTATTTAGCCTGTGCTAATGTGTTACCTATTATACCGTACTCAGCGATCTTTCACAGGGGCAAATCCGAAAAACTGACTGCAAAGCCTCATAAAATGTAAAAGAATTCAGTCAAACTGCCGAATGCATCGTATTCCGCTGCTTTCCGCTCCGCCCTATCTTGTGAAAGCGTAAATTCAAAAAATCCAAACGGGCAGGACGATTATCCTGCCCGCCTTGTTCAGAAGACTGAAGAGAGCATATGCCCGCAGATCAGCGGAACTTATACCAGTAGTCCTGAACGTCCTGGAGATTTTTGTAGACATAATCATAATTAATCATCCAGAGCGTCATATCTTCTAAAGGTACATTGCCTTCTGCTTTCTTCGTTTCGGGACGCACCGGCCAGCCGCCGATCGTATTGAAGGGCTGAATACCGGCGCCGTTGCCGTCTTCTCCGCCCATCAGATAACGGATCAGAAGCTTCGCCCCGTTCGGATGCGGTGCTTCATTCACAACGGCAACAAAGTTCATAAAGGCCACGCCGGAGGCCGGTTCCATATCCAAAGGCTTGGCTTCAATATTCCAGCCTTTATCGGCCTTTTCACGATATTTGGATGAAGGAGAGTAGCCGATAAGAGAAGACTCACTGCCTTCGCCTACGGACTGGATCACTTCATTGTTGGAATCAAAGATGACCGGATCATTATTCATGGTCCGCTTCATCCAGGCGTGTGCCGCCGTCGGTTCATCATCGGCCAGCTCAATCTCTTCGCCGTAGCATTCTTTATAGGCTTCCGCCATTTCATCGGCATGTTCCACCATGGTCGTGAACACGGTCATATAGCTGACCGTACCGATCGGATTCTGCAGCACGAAATTGCCTTTCATCTCCGGCTTGGTAACATCCCACCAATTTGTAATCGGTGTGTCATCATAGACATCCTCATTGTAGAACCACCAGTCGGTTTCAAAATAAAGCGGGGTCATATCTTCCAGGTATTCTTCTTTCACATCGCCGAAAATCGATTCGGGCTGATAGTTCAAAAGAATGCCCTTATCAAAGAAGTTAATCATGTAATCGCCCGTTTGTTCTTTGGAATGCACGACATCCGCCGTACGGATGCCCGAATTGTATTCCGTTAAAAGCTTGGTCGACATGTCATTGGCATTAATGTCGTAGACTTCCATCGTCATCTTGTCATAATCTTTTTCAAAACTCGCCTTTACCTTCGCCATGCGGCTGGAAATGGAGTAGATGACGACTTTGCCTTCTTCTTCATCGACGCATTTTTCGTAGAGCTCATCAGACGGCTCATCTTTGTCGAGCCCGGCTTTCTCAGCCCAGCCGGAGTCCGTGCCCTGCTCTTCACCGCCGCCTTCATCGTCTTCGATCTTCTCGCAGCCGAGCAGGACGCTTCCCGTCACGCCGGCCGCCAGAAGAGCAGCTGTAAGTTTCAGAAATTTTCTTTTTCCTTTCATCATTAACACCTCATTGTTTTTTCATTCGCTTCAAATAATTTTCTGTTGCATGCGCAGAGCGGCTCAGACCGCTTCTCATTTTTAATTTTCAAGTTCAGCCCGCTTCACCAGTCTCCCGGATTCTTTGGCAAAAATATTCAGCCCGGCAGGATCTAAATCCAGCCATACTTTTTGATTCATGTCGTACTGCACCAATCCGTTGAGCTTGGCCAAGATCCGTTCGCTGCCGGCCACATCGAGATAAACCAAGGTTTCGGAACCTGCCGGCATGACCGAATAGACCGTACACTCTATGCCGTCATCTACCGGCGTTTCGGAGATTTCGATTAATTCCGGCCGAATCCCGATGACCGCATCGTAACGGCTTTCTTTCAAGGCTTCGTCGGTCAGATCAGACTTGTCGAAATATCTTCTGCCGAAAATCGATTCTACGCTCAGACCCGATTCTTCTGCCTTGGCCGTTCCTTCTACAAAATTAATTTTCGGATTCCCGATGAAGTCCGCAACGCGCACCGTCGCCGGGTTCTGATAAAGTTCTAAAGGCGGTGCGACCTGTTCTAAAACGCCTTCAAAGAATACGGCAATTTTGCTGGACATGGTTAAGGCTTCCGTCTGATCATGAGTAACATAAATGATCGTTGTGCCGAGCTCATTGTGCAGACGTTTAATTTCCGAACGCATCTCCACACGGAGCTTCGCGTCCAGGTTGGACAGCGGCTCATCAAGGAGCAAGACCTCCGGCTCCGACACGATGGCACGGGCAATGGCCACGCGCTGCTGCTGGCCGCCGGAAAGTTCCGACGGGTAACGATCTATAAACTGATCGATCTTCAAGCGGCCCAGCGCTGTTTTTACGCGCTCCCGGATCTCTTTTTTCGGTACATTATCGACTTCAAGACCGAAGGCGACGTTATTGAAAACCGTCATATGCGGCCACAAAGCATAGGATTGGAAGACTAAGTTCAGATTCCGCTTGCCGGGTGCCAGATAAAACGCTTCTTTCGCATTGATGACTTCTTTGTCATCCATGTACATATAACCTGTTTGCGGTTTCTCCAGTCCCGCGACGACACGCAATGTCGTGGTTTTGCCGCAGCCGGAAGGGCCGAGAAGCGTCATGAATTCACCGTCTTCAATGACCAGGTTGATGTCTTTGAGGACATGATTATCTCCGTAATATTTATTAATATCTTTAAGTTCAATTCTGCTCATTCTGTTCCCTCTCTTTCCTTAGAATCCTTTGGTAATATCTGCATCGGTAAAGGTATTGGCAAACCAATAAACGAAGAAGACCAAGACAAACATCACGATCGTTACCGCACTGGATAACTGCAGGAGATTTTCGGTGGTATAGGCATAAGCCATATAAGGAAGTGTCTGCTGTGACGGCGTCATCAAAATCACCAGCAAGTCTAATTCTTTCATGATGCTGATGAAGACCAGCATAAAGCCGCTGATCATGCCGCCTTTCGAAAGCGGGAAAACGATGCGGAAAAAGCGCGTCATAAAGCCCGCATTTTCAATCATTGCGGCTTCCTCCAGTTCTGTGCTGATCTGCAGCATATTAGAAGTCCCCGCACGTGAGGCAAAGGGCATATTCTTCACCACCGCAATCAAGACCAGAATCAGGAAGGTACCGTAAAGGGACGGAACAAGGGTGACGCGGTAACCGAACATTTCGACTTTCTTTGCGGTCGCAAAGAGGGCCAGATACATGGAACCGAAGGCGATGGACGGGATCAGATAAGGAATGAAAACAAGCTGTTCAACAAGTTTTCCGGACGCTTTGTTTCGGCCTCTTGAATTGATATAACCGATCAGCTGCCCGAATATGGTGGCAAAAATCGACGTCAGCACAACCAGCTTCACCGTATTGCCGACATATTTCAGGAACTGCGGGTTCTTAAAGATGCCGGGTTCGCCCTGGTCAATTGTGGGCACCGATTCGCCTACCCAATAGTGCAGGGTCAGATTGTCAAAGCTGTAATTACCGGGCTCTAACATCAGAGACTGGTACAGCAAAATGATAATCGGCACGACCACCGCAAGAATGACGAAAATAAATAAGATAACGGTAATGACCGTCCGCCATTTCCCGAGACGAATCGGATTCGATCGTGACCCTTTGCCGCCGATCGTACTGTAGGATTTTCTTGAGCCGATGGCCATCTGATTTAAAAGAACCGTCAAAGCGGCAATCGCAATTAAAATCAGCGAAATAACAAAGGCCACTTTTTCCTGACCGTTCTGTATGGAGTTATACATCGTCGTAGAGATCGTATAATAACCGATCTTAAGACCTAAAATGGAAGGAACACCGAAGGTTCCCATGGCCTTTGAAAAGGTCATGATCAAGGCCGATAAAATGGCCGGCAACACCAGAGGGAAGGTAATCTTCGTAAGGATTCTGGCCTTGGACGCGCCCAGGATTTCGCCCATTTCTTCCAGTTCCGAATTGATGGAACTGAGTGCTGCCGATACCAATAAATAGGCATAGGCATAATAATGGATCACCAAAACCGTTATGATTGCAAAGGGTCCGTAAGCCAGCCAGTTAGGCGTCTGCATGCCTAAATAGCCTAAAAACCCCTGTGCTCCTCCGACGCGGTCATTTTTAAAGATGGTCAGCCAGGCCATTGCTTTGCACCAGGAAGGGAGCATGTAAGGCACAATCAGCGCCAAAGAGAAAAATTTCTTCAGCGGCAGATCGCTTCTTACCATCAGCCAGGCAAATAAAGACCCTAAGGTCACGCCGAAAATTGAGGTGAATACCGCAATGATAAGAGAATTTTTCAGGGGGATCCAGAGCATTTTATCGGAAATACTGCCGACCAGTACTCTTTTCCAATAGTAAAACGAGAATTGTCCCGGCTTAGCCCCCGCAATTCTTGCGGCATCCTGCTCCGCTAAGGTAAAGGTCTGCTTAATCATTTGACCGAGCGGGACCACAATCAGATAGATCATGAGCAGTACAGAAATCAGTACCATGATATTGTACGGATTCTGTACGACATTTTTCACTCGATTTTTAAATCGACGTTTTCGTGAAAATTCCACTTGTTCAGAATTTGCCATACGATCTCTTCCTTTCTTTTGTAATGAAATCTAATCTTCATTTAACCTTATCTTTACTTAGAATTAACATAACGTAATATACTTTAATAATCAAGCACATTTTTAGCAGATTGTACATTCTAGCCCTTATTGATGTCTTTTTCTATAGCAATTTAACAAATATTGATATATTTTTATCGTTATCCTGAAAGCTATACTTTGTTATAATGTCTGAGATATAAGGCAAAAGCCGAGCAGAAAGGAGAATGGAAGATGAACGCCGATCAGTTCCGAGCATTGCAGTCCGACAAGGTTACGCGCAAAGTCATCCTTCTGTCGATCTGCAAAAAACTGGATAATCTGACCCTTCAGGACTTGATGGAAATTGCCCTGGAATCCATGTACATGGATTATTTCCAATTTGTCACCCTGCTTGACGAGCTTCTGGACGAGCAGCTTCTGTCCAAGGCGCTGCGCAAAGGAGAGAAACAAGTCGATGCCGCAGGCCGCGTGCCGGAACGTTTTTCCATTACCCCGAAAGGACTGCTTGTACTCGATACCCTGAAAGATCAGATCCCCACACCGGTCAATGCGTATCTGCACCGCAGCCTCAGCGAACGGGAAAGTGCCCTGAAAAACGAAAGCAGCGTCCATGCCCGCACCGCGCTTCTGCCGGAGGGACAATATGAGCTGCATCTGGAACTTTATGAAAACGGAGAGCGCTATTTCTCTTGCCGTCTGGCCGTACCGTCCGAAAAAATAGCCAAGGAAGCGGCCCGGCGCTGGAAAGAAGAGGCGGCCGTCCTCTATCCCGAGGTCCTGAAATTGCTGCTTTGCCCGGAAGCTTCCGAAACACCGAAAACGGAGGAAGAAGATCGGAAGAG
>CALLQJ010000165.1 GCA_938014865.1 uncultured Fastidiosipila sp. | reverse complement strand
TTGCGTCCCTGCCGTTAAAATCTTATGTGGTAATCGAAACGCAAATGTAACAATTATCAAAACAGACGCTCATTTAACTTTATTTGTCTGATGTATCCGCTACAATGATACAGCAGACCTAATGCGACAAGGGGAAGAAAGAGGTGAGAGACGCATGCAGGAAAAATGCGTAATGTGCCATAAAAATATACCGGTAATTTTTACCAGCCGTTATGAAAACGGAAAAACCATCAACGAGGGCATCTGCCTGAGTTGTGCTTATAAAAATAAGATCGGCGGTCTTGATGAGATGCTGGCGAAAAGCGGCGTCACGGAGGACAATGTTGATGCCATAACGGAGCAGCTGAATACCGTTATGGAACAGATGCAGGGTCATAATCCGCAGAATCTTCTGGCCGCGATGTTCGGAGGAGCCGTTCCGGACGATATATTGGATATTCTCGAAGGAGACGATGAGGACGACGATGAGGATAATTTCTTTAACCTCGGCGCCGACTCCTCGCTTCAGATGTTTGCCGAACCGCCCGGCAGGAGCTCGGATAAGGCGTCTGCGGATGCCGCCGAGGAAGATGATGAGCCGGACTGGCCCGTCCTTTTGCCGAAAAAACCGGGCGATAAGCGCCGGGAAAAAAGCCAGGGCAAATCGCGCCGGCGCAAGAAGCGTAAATATTTAGATCAGTTCGGCCGCAACCTGAATGAACGGGCCGCGGCGGGGGAACTTGATCCTCTGATCGGGCGGGAAGAAGAACTGAATCGTGTCATTCAGATTCTGAACCGGCGCAGCAAGAATAATCCCGTACTGCTCGGCGAGCCGGGGGTCGGTAAAACGGCCATTGCCGAAGGACTGGCGGGCCGCATTGTTGACGGCGATGTCCCGCAGAAACTGCAGGATATGGAAGTCTATCTGCTGGACATGACGGCGATGGTGGCGGGAACCCAGTTCCGCGGCCAGTTCGAAAACCGCATGAAAGGCGTGGTCGACGAAGCCGGCAAAGAAGGCAATATTATTCTGGTCATCGACGAACTCCATAATATTATGGGAGCGGGCGATGCAGAAGGCGCCATGAATGCCGCCAATATTCTGAAGCCGGCGCTGGCCCGGGGAGAAATCCGGGTTCTGGGGTCCACAACACTGGACGAATACCGGCGCTTTATCGAGAAAGACTCCGCACTGGAAAGACGCTTCCAGAAAGTAATTGTGGATCCGCCGACGCCGGAAGAAGCGTTTAAAATCCTCCAAGGACTGAGGCCTTATTTTGAAAAGCATCACCACGTCACATATTCAGACGAGGTCTTAAAAAGCTGTGTCCGGCTTTCGGAACGTTATATTACGGACCGTTTCCTGCCGGATAAGGCTATTGACCTGATGGATGAGGCCGGTTCCAAGGCGAATCTTAAAGATGAAGATCTTGTGCTCTACAGCAAGCTGAAAAAAGAACTGGATCAGACAGAGCAGCTTTTAGAACAAATGCAGAGCAAAGGACAGCCCGGCGATGAAGATCCGGAGGCGGTAGAAGCGTTTTATGCGCAGCAGGCGGAGCTGAAAAGCCGCAAGCTCAAAGC
Organism: uncultured Fastidiosipila sp.; assembly: GCA_938014865.1. Lineage (GTDB taxonomy): Bacteria > Bacillota > Clostridia > Saccharofermentanales > Fastidiosipilaceae > JAAYZH01. Next base: position 1,422 of record CALLQJ010000165.1, on the reverse strand, counting down.
CGAGGATGAACTCGATGAAGTCTCCGAACGCATTGAGCCGACAGCCATTACAACGGAAAATATTGCAGATGTGGTGGCCATGTGGACGGGAATTCCCGTGAAAAAGCTCTCCGAAAGCGAGCAGGAAAAGCTTCTGCATTTAGAAGATCGTCTTCATGAGCGCCTGATCGGCCAGGACAAGGCGGTATCTGCCGTAGCCAGAGCGCTGCGCAGAAGCAGGGCGGGGCTGCGGAGCCGGCAAAAGCCTTCGAGCTTCATTTTTGTCGGGCCGACCGGGGTCGGCAAAACAGAATTGGTGAAAGCCTTGGCGGAGGTCATGTTTGACGACGAAAACGCCATGATCCGTCTGGATATGTCTGAATTTATGGAGGCGCACACCGTATCTAAAATGATCGGATCGCCGCCCGGCTATGTCGGCTATGACGACGGCGGCCAGCTGACGGAGAAAGTCAGGAGAAAGCCGTACTCGGTCCTGCTTTTTGATGAGATTGAGAAGGCGCATGCGGATGTCTTTAATATCCTCCTGCAGATCCTGGACGAAGGACGTCTTACGGATGCGCAGGGCCGTCTGGTGGATTTCAGCCATACCATCATCATCATGACCTCGAATGTCGGTACCACGAAAAGCGGCGGTTTCGGTTTCGGGGCACAGGAAGAAGAGGCTCAGGAAGACCGTATTCTGGCGAAGCTGCGGGAGTTCTTCCGTCCCGAGTTCCTGAACCGGGTGGACGAAGTCATTGTCTTCCATGTTCTGAGTCCGGAAGAATTACGGCAGATTGTGGATCTGATGCTGCGTGAGGTAAAAGACGCCTTGCAGCAGTCAGCCGGCTGCACGCTCAAGGTCAGCGACGCGGCGAAAGATCAGCTTGCCGAAGAGGGCTACAGTGAAGAATACGGTGCCAGACCGCTGCGCCGGGTGATTACGCGTCAGATCGAGGATCCTCTTGCGGAAATGAAGCTTTCCGGCCAATTAAAGGATTGTTCCGAAGTTTTGGTCACGGAAGATAAAGGCGAATTGAAGTTTGAGCGAAAATAAGTGCAGAATCCCTCGGGCAATACCTTCCGGGATCTGTATTTCTTGATGCTTAATCCGTTAAAAAGGGGCTGTCTCAAAAATTTTTGAGACAGCCCCTTCGTTCAGCGTGCAGTGAGCCTCTTGCTTAACGATTTTTGACCAGGAGTTCAAATACGTCTTCCAAATCGAGAGAAGCTCCGGATTCTGCGGACAAAGATTCCTTTTCAAGCAAAGAGTCCAGTAATTGGCCGTCGACAGTTTCCGTCTCCCGGTCGACAAAAAACAGGCCGTTCCCGCCGCCGGGGATATTGAAATAATCCTCTCCTCTGTCCGGCTGCAGGACCAAAACGACCTCCTCCTCCGCTTCGAGCAAGTAATTGTCTTTGTTTTGGACTAATTTTATCGTC
>CALLQJ010000164.1 GCA_938014865.1 uncultured Fastidiosipila sp. | reverse complement strand
TGCGTGGCCATCGAGCCGGTTTACGGGCATACCATCTACAATGCCGACAAGATGTGCAAGCTCCTGGAGCGTTATCCGAGCGAGAATCTCCGGGTGATTTATGATCCGGTTAATCTCCTGGATCCTTCGAAGGAGGACGGGCGCGAAGCGATGTGGCAGGATTTCCTCGATCGGCTCGGGGACCGTCTGGCCGTGGTGCATGTGAAAGATTACGAGATCGTCGACGGCAGAAAAAAGGATCTGCCGGCGGCATCGGGACGCATGGACTACAGCCATATTAAAAAGCTGGCCGAGGCCAAGCCGGGGCTCGATTTCCTGATAGAGTCGGCGCAGGATAAAGACATTCCCGCTATTAAGGAATATTTCGGCTTCTGAGTGCTGCTTCCTTGCTGCCGTAAAAAAAATTTTAAAAATGAAACATATGATCCGACATCCCGGACGGAGCGTGCTAAAATAAAAGTACTCAGTCAAGGAGGTCAGCAAATGGCAGACAAACAAGACAAAAAGAATAAAGAAAAAGATCCGATGTATGTCGATAAAAAGAATTTGACGATGGAAGAGCAGGAGGCACAAGGCAGCCTGCACGTCGCAAATCCTGAAGATTCAAGAGTCAATCGTCTGGATTCGGAATCGTACGAAGACCATCAGCAAGTATACGGCGACCGTCCCGTTTCGGATGAGCAGCCGGAAGATGCCCGGCCTGAGGCTGACGAGGGTCCGGCGGAAAACGTAGACATTCAGGAATAAGAAGCGATGGCTTTTCAGAATGATTACACGGCCCGTCTTTCCTTTCGGAGGGCGGGTTTTTCTTTTGCAGATGACTAAAAATTTTTCCATTCCTGCCCGAATTTTAGAGCAAAACGGATAAGTCCTCGGCAAAAGCGCCTGAAAAATCGCCAAAGGATTTTAAATCGTGTGAAATTTATCATAACGGCTGCTCCTGCAGGGGCTTTTGTAAGCCTTGAATACCTGCGGCGAGCACAGATTACAGAGGTGAATCAATATGGACATTAATAAAACAGTACTTATTATTATGGACGGTGTGGGCATTTCGCCGAAGGCGGAAGGCGACGCCGTAAAAGCGGCTAAAACGCCGGTTTTAGATGCCCTGACGGCGAAGTATCCGCATACCGCCATTAAGGCACACGGCACGGCGGTCGGACTGCCCACCGATAAAGATATGGGCAACAGCGAAGTCGGCCACAACGCTTTAGGCTGCGGGCAGATTTACGCGCAGGGCGCCAAGCTGGTCAATGAATCGATCGAAAGCGGGCGCATTTTTGAGTCTGAGGTCTGGAAGGAACTCATTGCTCAGGTGAAAGAGCATGATGGCACGATGCATTTTATAGGCCTTCTTTCCGACGGCAACGTGCACTCTAATATTTCCCATCTCAAAGCGCTGATCAAAGAAGCTAAAGACGAAGGCGTGAAGACGGTGAGGGTGCATGCCCTGCTCGACGGACGTGATGTGCCGCCGACCTCGGCTCTGGGCTATATCCAAGATATGGAAGCCTTTTTCAAAGATGTGAATGATGAGAACTTCAACGCACGTTTTGCTTCCGGCGGCGGGCGCATGAAGATTACCATGGACCGTTACAAAGCGGACTGGGGCATGGTGGAGCTCGGCTGGAAGACCCACGTTCTGGGCGAAGGCCGTTACTTTGCTTCCGCCGAAGAAGCCTACAATACGCTGCGGGAAGAAACCGGGCTGATGGACCAGGATCTGCCGCCTTTCGTGATTGCCGAAAATGAGAAGCCGGTCGGCACGATTGAAGACGGCGACAGCGTGGTCTTCTATAACTTCAGAGGCGACCGGGCCATCGAGATTTCCATGGCCTTTGATCAAGAGGATTTCCCGTATTTCGACCGCGTAAGAAAACCGGACGTCGTTTATGCCGGCATGCTTGAATATGACGGCGATATGCATATCCCCGAGAAGTATCTGGTGAACCCGCCGGAAATCAAGCATACGCTGACCGAATTCCTGGTGTCGAAAGGCGTGAAAGAATTCGCCTGCTCCGAGACGCAGAAGTACGGGCACGTGACGTATTTCTGGAACGGCAACCGCTCCGGCTACGTCGATGAGAAGCTGGAAAAATATGTGGAAGTCGCATCGGACAAGGTGCCCTTCGAGCAGAGACCCTGGATGAAATCCGCCGAGATTGCCGATCAGGTGATTGCGGCCATGGAAGACGGGGAATACGGCTTCATCCGCTGCAACTTTGCCAACGGCGACATGGTCGGTCATACCGGTGTCTTCCGTTCGGTGCAGATGGCCGTTGAGGCAGTTGATCTGGCGGTCGGAAGAATTTATGAAGCCGCCAAGAAACTCGGCTACACCTTGGTGGTCACCGCGGATCACGGCAATGCCGATGATATGATTCAGAAGAAAAAGAATGCGGACGATCCGGATGTGCCGAAGACCTCGCACTCCCTGAACCCCGTGCCGTTTATCATTGTTGACGATAAGCATGAATGGCAGTTTGCTGACGGCAAGTACGGCCTGGCCAATGTCGCCCCGACGCTGGTCACGCTGATGGGCCTGGAGCCGCCGGAGGTCTGGGAAGAGAAGATGGTCAAATAAAAAGCGGCTGCGCTGCAGCATATCGTGCATGACAAAGCCTCGCCTTTTTTCGGAAAAGGCGGGGCTTTTTGCCTGCGGCTTTAAAATTTCTCTAAGGTCTTTGCGGCTTCACTTTGCCGCGGCGGGCGCCTGCGGCATGTTTTCGATATAGTCTCCGGAAACGGCCGGCACATAAAAGACCAGGTAAAGGGAGAGCTCGCCGGTATCGGAAGCTTGCGTTTGACCGCCGGAAGCGGAAGTCCCGCTTCGGCCGCTCGATGCTTCGGCCGTTTCCTTACGCGTCTCATTTTTGCCCGTCGGATCGGAGACGCCGGCTTCGAGCGCGTCAGGCGGCAGCTCTGTCTCCACGAGAAAACGATAGTAGGGCAGGAAATACTTTTGGCTTATCCGGCCGGAATAAAGAATTTCGGCCCGGGCAATCTTAAGTTCCTGCGGCAGATCCCCTCCATAGGTACTCCGATAAGCTTCGCTTTCCAGCAGCCTTCGGGCCTCTTCGACGCTGATCAGCGGATAATCGCCGACTTTACGGCTCAGGTCTTTCCGGCAAAAGCAAAGTGAGCGCAGATTGCCTTCCGCATTCGTTGTGACCCGAATCGGATAGAAATTATAGTGCAAAATCTGCTCTTCAAGACTGCCGTCGCCTTCATAAAAGAAGAGCTGCGTATTGAGCCTCGAATCGACAGCCGGCTCTTTGTCCCGGAGGCCGAGGCGGGGCGTTTTAAGGGCCAGAAGATCCGGAAATTCGGCGGCGATGTATCGGCCGCTTTCAAGCAGGGATTCGGGCGGGGCAGACGGCAGCGAACGCTTCGCTTCGGGAAGCTCCAAGCCGTCCGGATAAAAGAGCCGGACGCTCAGCTCACTGTCGACCTCCAGAGAACATTTTTTGCTGTCGGCATAAAAATGCCGCGCTTCAAAAATGTCTTCCGGAAGCGCCCGGCCTTCTTTTGCATACGTTTCTTTAATGGCCTTGCGGCGTGCCTCGTCCGGTGTATCATCGGAAAAGACAAAGTCTTCTTCCGCATAGCCCAGGCGGCGGATCTCTTCTTTTAAGACGGCTTGCATTTTCTCCAAGTCGGGATTTTCGGCCCGGCCCGTCTCATCGTAATGCAGGGTATTTTCAAAAACCGGCAGGGTCTTCAGAGCGGCCTCTTCGCTCCAGGGATTCAGGTTGTCATAATGCGCTATGTCTTCGGCAAGATAGCCGTGAAATCCGGCGCCGCCTGCAGTGATTTCCGGGAGCGTCCGAAGCGGAAGATCCCCGCTGTCCGGCAGGGGCCCCTCCTGCCGCCGGCCGAGGCGTTCCGGCAAAAAGCGGATCCCGAACACGAGAAGCAGCAGCAGCGCCGCCGCGCCTAACGCGGGGAGCAGGCGGGAAAAGAACGGGCGAAGTGACGCTTTCCTTTTCTTTTTTTCGCTCTTGCTTTCCCGTGCCCGGATCACGTCTTCCAATATTTCTTCATCAATACTGTTTAGTGCTTTGCTTAAATCTTCGGCTTTCATTTCAAAAACCCTCCTCTTCCAGATGCCGGCGCAGCGCCAGGCGGCTGCGGTATAAAATACTTTTGACTTTGCTTTCGCTCATCTGCTGCGCATCCGCAATGTCCCGGATGGAATCACAGAAAAAATACTTTGAGAGAAAACAAATCCGCGCGTCCGGCGCCAGCCCCCGCAAAAAGCGCTCCAGACTTTCGCTGAGCATCGCCTCGTCCAGATCTTCCTCGACGGATTTTCCGCCCGGAAGACAGTCTTCCAGTTCATGCAGGGCGAGGGTGTAATTTGACGGCTCACGTTTTTGCCGGTGTTTTTTGCGGAGGCGGTCGATGGCCGTCTCCCGGGCAATTTTCGCCAGATAAGCGGCCAGATTGTCCGGCTTCTGCGGCGGGATCGAACGCCAGGCGCGCCACAAGCACTCATTCGTGACTTCCCGGCTGTCTTCAAAATCCGAGAGGATGTTCACGGCGATCTTCCCCAGGTAGTGCTTGTATTTTTTCTGACACTCCCGAAGCGCCCGCTCATCCCGCTGCCAAAAAAGCTCGACGATCGCTTTGTCGTTCATCGGAGGCACTCCTTTCTCTTCAAGAGAGCTTTTGCCTTCTCACCCTATAAGCCGTCATCCGGCCCTGAAAGTTGCAGATTAAAGCAAATATTTACACTATATTAACAAAAGCCCGGTCCCAAGCTCTTCACCGGGGCGGGCCCCGGAGTCCGGAAGCCCGGCTTGAAAATGCAGCGCTTTTTTCCGGCAGAAAGAGACTTTATCCCCGGCTTTTTTCCGGAATTGCTTTGACGCCGGAATCAGAGATCGATATCATAAATTACATTAATAAAATTTAAGAGGTGGCCTATGTTTCATTTAATGGGACGTTATTTGCGTCAATATAAGACGCATGCGATTTTGAGTCCGATTCTGATGATACTCGAAGTCGTTGCCGATATTCTGGCCCCTTTCCTTATGGCTGAAATTATTGACAGAGGGATTCCTTCGGGGGATAACGCATATATCACCCGCATCGGGATTACCATGATTTTGGTAGCCTTGTGGGGCTTGCTCTGCGGATCAGCCAGTGCTTTTTTCGGCGCGAAGGCGGGGTTCGGCTACGGTTCAAACGTTCGGGATGCGCTGTATAAAAAAATTCAGACCTTCAGCTTCAGTCAGCTGGACCTTTTTTCCGTCCCGTCCTTAATTACCCGTCTGACCAATGATGTGACGATCATTTCGCAGGTGGGCATGATATCCTTCATATTTTGGCAGCGGCCGCAGCTTAATCGTAATTTCACTAATCACTCC